>JAIRRF010000021.1 GCA_031256115.1 Treponema sp. | reverse complement strand
TCATCTGTGTATGTTCCTTCTGCAAGCAATAAAGCTTGCGCCCGTATGCGTTTCTTTGCAGCATGTTTTCCTTTATTGATTATCCCTTTCAGAATTTCTTTCTCATCTTCTGTTAACGTAATGATGTATTTTTTTGCCGGCATAGAGTCCCTCCCATTGGTTTCTATGCGACAATTTAATACATTATATTCACTATATCAATAGTGACACGATACTAGCCGCCGGAAAGACAATATGCCCCCACCTGAGTTATATTGGTTGATATATGTTTCATGGGCAGGCCCCGCCGATTTTTTTTGAGGCACGCCTTTCCGTACCGCTGCGCCTCCTGGATGATTAGGAACACCCGGATGGCCCATAAGGCTTTATGCCGCTTCAACCATGAAGGTACTGACTATGCTGCGGGGTGCTTTAGGGATCAAAGATGCATAGCGCTTGTATATTCCGGCGGATTTTTTCAAAAAATGCGTGATTTTGAGGTGGTTATGCAATCCTTTTTCCCCGCGATCACGGGGAGCAGGTTTTTTTACTCTTTCTTTACAATCTTTGCCCAGGTATCCCGTAAACCTACGGTTTTATTAAACACTAAATGGCTGCTTGCAGGCGGATGGGCGGAATCAACCCCGTCACCGTTGCAATCGGATATTGCCGGGCAATCCCTGACAAAATAACCGAGCCGCTCAAACTGGAAACGTTCCCCTGGCTTTGCTTCTGCCAGGCATGGTTCCCCCATTGCACCGGAAATGACTTCCAGTGAAGCGAGGTTTAGGTTGTCGAGAAACGAGCTGTTTGTCCCATCTGGTTTTTCCGGCGTATTCAACGGCTTTTCAGCAGTAAATAGGTAATCGTATATCCGGGCTTCCAGGGGAATCGCATCCGCCGCATTAAGCCAATGAATCGTACCTTTAACTTTACGGTTATCCAAGGCATTTCCGCCTTTGGTTTCCGGGTCGTAATTACAACGTACGGCAATTATATTCCCGCCAGCGTCTTTGTCGCAGCCGGTACAGGTAACAATGTAGCCGTAACGGAGCCGCACAGCGTTACCGGGGAAAAGACGGAAATACTTGGGCGGTGGGTTTTCTTCAAAATCGTCACGTTCTATCCATAACTCTTTTCCAAAACGGATAATTCTGGTTCCGGCATTTTCGTCTTCGGGGTTGTTTACCGCTTCTAGATCTTCGATTTTTTCGGATGGCCAGTTTTCAACAATAAGTTTAAGAGGCCGTAAAACTGCCATTACCCGGCGGCTGGTCTTGTTCAGGTCCTCCCGCAAACAGTATTCCAAAAAAGCGAATTCCACGGTGCTGTCGGTTTTTGCAATCCCGATTTGGGCAACAAAATTTCGCAGGGCCGCGGGGGTATAACCCCGGCGTCGGAGCCCTGCCAGGGTGGGCATCCGGGGATCGTCCCAGCCGGAAACATGCTTTTCTTCCACAAGCCGGAGTAGGTAACGTTTGGAAAGGACTGTCCGGGTCAGGTTAAGCCGGGCAAATTCTATTTGCCGGGAGGGAAACACTTCCGCCTCCCGGATAAACCATTCGTAGAGGGGCCGGTGGATTTCGTATTCCAGGGAACAAAGGGAGTGGGTGATTCCCTCCTTTGCATCCGAAAGGGGATGTTGAAAATCGTACATGGGATAGATACACCAACTGTTTCCCGTGCGGTAATGGACAGCCCGGCGGATCCGGTACATAACCGGATCCCGCATAACCAGGTTCGGATCCGTCATATCGATCTTTGCCCGCAGGGTTTTTTCCCCGTCTGCATATTTACCGGCCCGCATGGCCGCAAAAAGTTCCAGGTTTTCTTCCACACTGCGGTCCCGCCAGGGGCTGTTCCTGCCCGGAGGGGTCAGGGTTATATAGTTTCTGTCGGGAACTGCTGTGCCGCGGTATTCGCTTATTTCTTCCTCGGAAAGATCATCCACATAGGCTCTTCCCTTTTTAATGATCTTTACCGCTAAACCATACAGGTATTCATAGTAATCCGAGGCATAGTACTCCCGGTCTTCCCAGTCAAAGCCCAGCCATTTTATATCACGCTTAATAGCCTTCACATAGGACAGGTCTTCTTTTTCCGGGTTAGTGTCGTCAAAACGAAGATTACACTTTCCGCCAAAGCGTTCGGCAGCCATAAAGTCCACGGTCATGGCTTTGCAGTGGCCTATGTGAAGCCAGCCGTTTGGTTCAGGCGGAAAACGCGTATGTACACAGCTAAAACGTCCCGATGCAAGATCGTCCTTGATGAATTCGCTGATAAAATCCGAACAGTCCATTAAAATTCTGTCAAATAGCAGAGTCCCAGCAACAGTACCGCTTTAAGGCTGTCAGGATCTCTGGGTCCGGCGGAAAGGAAATGTTCCAATTGTCCGCTATACCACCAAAAAAGCCCCAATTGATGATCGATTCGGAAAGCATAGACAAAAAAATCTTCCTGGCGGCTTTGGGAGCCGAAAAGAAGCCAGGCAAGTTCTTCCAGAACAGAGCCAAATTCCCCCAGAGCTTTGGCATAATCCTCTTTTTTGATAAGGGCGATAATAACAGGAATACGATCAAGCAGTTTTTCCTTACGGTTCTCGTCGGCTTTTTCCACCCAGGTTTTTTGAATCAGGAGTTCTAAATTGTTTTTAAAAAAATGAAGAAATTTGTCCTGTTCTCCGGAATCTTTCCAGCTTTCTTCAATTTTACGGTAACCCAGTCCAACCCCCAGGTTATCCGCAAAGGCCA
>JAIRRF010000170.1 GCA_031256115.1 Treponema sp. | reverse complement strand
GAGTTTCATGTTCGATTTAATTGTGCGGCTTCGCCAACAAAGTTGGCGGCGCCGCACTAAGTAGAGGTTAGTAAACTATGTCGAGGATTGGAAAAATTCCGGTTAAGGTTCCTCAGGGTGTAAAGGTTAAGTTCCAGGATGGCTTAATAACCGTAGAAGGCCCTAAAGGAACCTTAACCCAGAAATATCATCCGGTAATAAACTTTGAACCGGCGGAAGGAGAAATTGCTGTAAAGCGGTCAAATGAAGAAAAGCAAACAAAGGCCTTTCATGGCCTATACAGGAACCTTCTTAACAATATGGTTACCGGGGTTTCTTCGGGCTTTACCAGGATCCTGTTAATAACCGGAGTCGGTTACCGGGCGGAAGTGCAGGGAAACCTCTTGCTTATGAACCTGGGATTTTCCAACGATATATATGTGGGAATTCCCGAAGGTATAAACGTTACTGCTGAAAGCTCCGGAAAGGTAACGGTCTCCGGCATTGACAAACAGCGGGTAGGGGAGTTTGCAGCCCAAATAAGGAAGCTCAGGAAACCCGAACCTTATAAAGGCAAGGGTATCCGCTACGAGAATGAACAGATAAGGCGGAAGGTTGGGAAATCCGGTGTAAAATAGCTGGCGCTATTTTACACCATAGGAAAAAGGGTTTAAGGAAAGAATATGCTGCGTAAGATGTTGGAAAAAGACAGGAAACGGTTAAAACGGAAAATTCATATCCGGAAGACTCTTTCCGGGACGGCAGAACGGCCGCGGCTCTCCGTAACAAGGAGCAATAAAGCCCTTTATATGCAGATAATAGACGATACCAAGGGTCAGACCCTGGCTGCGGTCTGCACTTTGGAAAAAGATCTGCGGGGCATTAAACCCAATGTTGCCGGAGCAGCGCAATTAGGGGAAATAATGGGAAAAAGAATTCTGGAAAAGAACATCACCACGGTAGTGTTTGACCGGAATGGATATTTATACCACGGTCTGGTAAAGGCCATGGCGGATGGAGCCCGGAAAGCCGGGATTACGTTTTAGGGGGCGGGATGGAGTACGGAAGAGACGGCCGCAGGGATCGGGGGGATCGTGACAGGGGCCAGGAAAAAGAGAAAGAATTTATCGAAAAACTGGTAAAGTTGAACCGGACCGCCAAGGTAGTAAAGGGCGGACGGCGTTTTTCCTTTTCCGCCCTTTCCGTAGTCGGAGACCGGAAAGGCAATGTAGGTTACGGCTTTGGGAAAGCCAACGATGTATCCGAAGCGATCCGGAAAAGTATAGAAAAGGCCAAACGAAAAATGATTAAGCTGCCCGTTAAGAACGGAACCATACCCCATGAAATCCAAGGAATCTTTAAAGCTTCCAAAGTATTCCTGAAACCGGCTTGTTCCGGAACGGGAATCATAGCCGGAGGGCCGGTCAGGGCCATTATGGAAGCCGGAGGAGTAACGGATGTGCTTTCCAAATCTATCGGGGCTTCCAGCCAATACAATGTGGTTAAGGCTACTTTCGATGGTATTAACCGGATGATGGATGCCAGGGCTTTATCCAGGGCAAGAGGCAAACCTATTAAGGAAATGTGGGGCTGATTATGGCGCAAAAAGTAAAAATTACGCTTGTTCGCAGTATAATAAGAAGGCTGCCTGTACAACGGGCAACGATCCGTTCTTTGGGTTTGCGGAAAATTGGTTCCACCAATGTGTTGGAGGCAAGCCCCTCGGTACTGGGTATGGTTAAAAAGGTATCCCATCTGGTTTCGGTGGAAGAGGTAAAGGATGCAGGATTATAATTTGCATGCCCCCGAAGGCGCAAATAAAAAGAAACGAGTTCTGGGCCGAGGCCGGGGAACCGGCAGGGGTACCACTGCGGGGAAAGGGAACAAGGGACAAAAAGCCCGGTCCGGCGGTAAAACCTATGTTGGATTTGAGGGGGGGCAGATGCCTCTGTACCGGCGCGTTGCCCAACGGGGCTTTTCCAATTATCCCTTTAAAAAAGAATACCAGGTAATTAACCTAGACCAAATCGAAAAACGTTTTGAAGACGGGGATACGGTTGATCCGGTATCTCTGGTTAGAAAAGGGATTGCCAAAGGACCGGTGCCGGTAAAGATCCTGGGAAACGGAAATATTACCAAAAAAATAACTGTTAAAAAACTGGCCCTTTCTGCTTCAGCCAGAGAAAAAATCGAAAAAGCAGGCGGGACTGTAGCTGCACATTCAACTGTGGAGGCAAAATAGCAATGGCAAGTCCGCTGATTGGTATTTTCAGGGTAAGAGAACTTCGGGAACGGATTCTATTTACCGTTGGCCTTCTTTTGATTTTCCGGCTTGGAGCAGTGCTTCCCATACCGGGTATTAATGTTCAAATCCTTACCAATTATTTCCAATCTCAGCAAAATTCAGGAAACGCCATTGTTGATTACCTGGACTTTTTTGCCGGGGGGGCTTTCTCAAATTTTTCTGTTTTTATGCTGGGGATTATGCCCTACATCTCCATGTCGATTATCATGCAGTTGTTGATAATTGTTTTTCCTTCCCTAAAAAAACTTTCTCAGGAAGAAGGGGGAAAGAAAAAGATTCAAAGCTATCAGAGGCTGGGCACCGTAGCGGTTTGTATTGTCCAGTCCTTTGCGGTTACCCAGTATGCCAGGGCCATAGCCAGGCAGGTGGACGGTGAATTCTTTACCATAACGAATTTTTGGCTCTTTTCAGTTATTGCGGTGCTTACCGTAACCACCGGAACCATGTTCCTTATGTGGCTGGGGGAACAGATCACCCGCCGGGGTATTGGCAACGGCATATCGCTTTTAATTTTTGCCGGTATTGTTGCCAGGCTGCCCCATGCTGTTTGGGAGCTGGCCCAGCAGGTTTGGAGGGGCGAACAAAACCCCGTCTTTGTGGCGGTAGTTTTTATAATGTTTATAGCCGTAGTTGCCCTGGTGGTTTTTGAACAACAGGGGCAGCGGAAAATTTCCGTCCATTATGCCAAACGTATTGTGGGGCGGCGTATGTACGGAGCCCAAAATACTTATATCCCCTTTAAAATTAATCCTTCGGGGGTTATCCCGGTTATTTTTGCTTCTTCGATCCTTACTTTTCCTGTTCAGATTGC
>JAIRRF010000138.1 GCA_031256115.1 Treponema sp. | reverse complement strand
AACTGATTCTGCGTCCCAGTTCCTGCCAGTATCCTTTTTCGGTCTGAAAAGTCTCTATTTGCTTTTCAGCCCTGTCTCTGGGGATTCGCTCGACCTTCATCAGGTCTTCGATAAGTTTTTCTGTATTAAACCGGCTCTTTACTCCCGGTAAGTAGATATCGGACATAACCCCCCCTCTAGGCCAGTCCTGCGTTATTTAAGCAGGCCGGCCAGTTTATATCCGCTCATCGAACAGGAAGCCCATAGTCTCCTTAAGGCGGGAATGGAGCCGCTGTAGTTCTTTGGGCGGAAGTTCCTTAATCACCTTATCGGTTTCCGGATCAATTACCTTTACCATTACGTCCCTGGATTGATGATTTATCTCGAATTTCAGCTTTTTGTTAAAAGCAACGGTAATTTTTTCCAGATCTGCCATAATATCGGGGGGTGGTTCATTCCGGTATTTCGGCAAAGCTTCCTGTGCATTCTCAAAAACCTTTACTTCAGTTTTAATTTGCGGAGAAACTCTTTCCTGGGTAAGTTCCACCGGAGAAAATCCGTTTCCCGCAGCAGCAACTTGAATACTCATAATACACCTCCATGTGTGCATCCTCCCAAAAAATTAAACGTACAGAGGAAGAAGGGGGAAGGGCGCGAACTCCCCCCTTCCTTCAACTGTTAAAACCTGATCCTTCAAAAGACAACGTCCAGAGGTCTCTTGATAAAGATCTTGCTTAACCAAGCAGCTGCAATACCGACTGGGACCTGGTGTTAGCCTGGGCCAGCATTGCGGTTCCCGCCTGGCTTAAAATGGTATCCCTGGTGTAGGCAACCATTTCCGAAGCCATATTGGAATCCCGAATCCTGGATTCGGCCGCCTGAAGATTTTCTGCGGCAATTGCAACGCCTTTTGCAGCCGTTTCGAAGCGGTTCTGGTATGCACCGAGATCCGCCCGCTGCTTGCTAATTGTCCTGAGCGCTGAGTCCAGCATCCCGATTGCCTGATTGGCTTCTTCCGGGGTTGCAATGGATATTGCGCCGCTTTCATTTTGAGCGCTTTGTAAACCAAGAGCCATAGCGGTCATGGTACCAATAAAAACCTGCTTGCTCTGATCCATATTGGCGCCAACCTGGAACTGCATAATCCTGTTTACAGCAGAATTCTGGGCAAACTGCCCGGTCAATAAATTCATACCGTTAAATTGAGCATGGCTCGCAATTCGGTTGATTTCATCGACCAACTGGGACACTTCTACCTGAATCTGCATGCGGTCCTCGTCGGTATAGATACCGTTGGCGGACTGCACGGACAGTTGCCGAAGGCGGTGCAGAATATCCTGGGTTTCCTGAAGGTAACCTTCCGTAGCCTGGATAAATGACACGCCGTTTTGGATGTTTTTTTCAGCCTGGTTTAGCCCCCGGATCTGGCTTCTCATTTTTTCGGAAACCGCAAGCCCGGAAGCATCATCGCCCGCTCGGTTGATCCTCAAGCCGGAGCTGAGTTTTTCCATACTCCTGGCTACTTCGGCATTGGTAACTCCCAGTTGGCGATCGGCAAACATGGCGCTCATGTTGTGATTTATGATCATAAATAACCCTCCATGAGTAGCTTACTCCGGCAATCCATGCCGAAGTCATTCCCTACGGAGAACAAGAGGCAGGACGATCGCGCCGATCCCGCCTCTGCCCCGATCAGAACGAAGCTGATTACCAAATATAATAATCAGATCCGTACCGCCGTACGGCAACTCAAAGTATTTCCGAAAAAACGGAAATCAGGGTGTTTTTCAAAGAACTATGGGGCTGTCCGAGAAGGTTGTTACTTCTCGGACAGCCTTTGCATTTTCTCCCGTTTCGTAGAAACGCGCTTTCAAAAAAGCTTTCGAAAATGCCGCACTAAAGAAGATGTCTCGGCCAGCAAAGCTGACCATACAAGTTTTTCAAACTTTTCGGACACCGCCGGGAATCCGAAAGGATTTCGAGGAAATACCCCAAAGACCCCAGGAGTTCCTCCATAGGAGCCTTTGGGTTGGCATTTCCCTTCAATTTACAATATATAATACTATTGTAAAAGTTGCAAGACCGAATTTGCCCGTTGATTAGCCTGAGCCAGCATGGCTGTTCCGGCACTGTTCAGAATTTGATCAGTTACATACCGGACGGTCTGATGCGCCATGTTGGTATCCCGGATTCTGGATTCTGATGCCTGCATGTTTTCTGCACTGATATCCAGACCTCTTACAGTATGCTCCAGCCTGTTCTGATAAGCCCCCAGGTCAGCCCTCTGTTTACTGATTGCCTTAAGAGCTTCGTCAAGGATACCGATGGCCCGGTTGGCCTCACCTGGAGCGGCCAGAGTAAGGAAACTGTCGTCTTGTGCATTACGGAGTCCAAGAGCCGTGGATGTCATGGTGCCGATAAACACTTGTTTCCTTTGGTCCATATTGGCGCCTATGTGGAGCCACATGGAACCGGTTACTGTATTTTCGCCTAATGCCCGGGCAAAGCGGCCGGTCAGCATATTCATGCCGTTAAACTGGGCATGGCTTGCTATGCGGTCCACTTCATCAATAAGCTGGGATACTTCCACCTGGATGTAGAGCCGGTCCTCATCGGTATAAATGCCGTTGGCCGCCTGAACTGCCAATTCCCTTATTCGCTGGATTATATCCTGGGTTTCCTGAAGGTATCCTTCTGTAACCTGAATAAAGGAAATTCCGTTGGTAGCATTAACGGAAGCCTGGTTCAGACCCCGGATTTGGCTCCGAAGTTTTTCGGAAACAGCAAGTCCGGAAGCATCGTCGCCCGCACGGTTAATGCGGAGCCCCGAGGAAAGTTTTTCCATGTTTTTGGTTAAACTCTCGTTGGTTACTTTGAGAGTCCGTTCAGCGAACATAGCGCTGAGGTTGTGGTTGATGATCATGTCATCCTCCTTGAAATGTCAATAGAAGACATCCATGTCTTCCCGGTTCAAGTTCTTTCTTCATAGGCCGATACTTATATGGAGTAAAAGTATAAACCTATTCCCTTCCGCGGCAGGGCAGAAAGAAATTGCTCCGCTTCAATTTTCGGCAGAATTTGCTGTGGACTTTAGAGAATTATTAATCAAAAAGAGGATTAAAACCCAACGGAATTTCCGGATCTTCAGGGCCGAATCCGTAAACCGGATCCTCAAAGAGCCAGAGTAGATCGTCCGGAATAGCGGGCATTCCGTGCATTCCTTGCATACCTAAGCCTTCCAGACTAATAACATTTCTTGTTGCACTTGGGCCGTGTTGATCGCAGTCTTCCTCGGGAACCGTCCCGGCCAGGAATTGCAAGGAAACGACAGCGGGACATGCCCTTACAGGTTTTAAACCTGAAGCACGGCATACGGCTCCGTCAACAATTCCGGGAGGACGGGGAAAATACCGTCTGGGAAGCCCCTGGTTATAAGCATTCATTAAATTACCCCAGATTGGACCTGCCATGGTAGCACCGGAAACATTCATCCCCAGCGAATTGCCGCCCTTGTCAAAACCGAACCAAATGGCAATGGTATAATATGGCGTAGAACCAACCACCCAGATATCGGACCAGTTCTGTGAAGTGCCGGTCTTACCTCCCGCATCGATGCGGTAGGTAACACCTTTGTCATCTTTTACATTTAGTTTGGCGCCGTAACCGGCTCCAAAAGCCAGGGTTCCCATAGAAATAGCATGGGTTCCAAGACGCATCATGATATAGGCAGTTTGAGGGCTTATCACCTGGATTGCACTGCCCATGGCTTCTTCTCTTTGCTGTATTTCCCGTTCATAATCGATAATGATTCTTCCTTCCCTGTCTTCTATGGTTTTAATAGCATAGGGAGTAACCGCCCGGCCCTGGTTGGCAAAAATTGCAAAAGCCCTTGCCATAGACAAGGGAGATACAGCGCTGATCCCAAGACCCAGAGGATATACTCTGGGAAAGGACCGGGCAATTTCTGCCGGATCGGTAACCCCCAGCAAAGCCGCTGATCGGTTAATGGCGGCATCAAAACCTATGCTGTCCAGGATCTTGAGGGAAGGAATATTCAGGGAAAGGCCCAGGGCTTCATAAAGCAGTATGGGACCCCGCCAGGAACCCATATAATTATTGGGTACGTAAGGCTGCCCATTTGCAGTGTAGAACAGGACAGGAGTATCGTAGATCAAGGTAGCCATGGTAAATTGTTTGGAATCAATGGCCGCCGAATAATAAAGAGGTTTAAAGGCGCTGCCGGGCATTACTTTGGCCTGGGTTGCCCGGATCAGCTGGTTAGTCTCGTTATACTGAGAACCGCCAATAATAACCTTAATCTGACCGGTATCGTTTTCCAGGACTATCAACGCACCCTCGACAATACTTTCTTCGGTATAGGATTTAACTTGCAGATAGGATGCGGCGGTCATAGGTTTGAGTTCCGGAACATCAAAAGCCAATGAAAGAAGATCTACGGTTGGGTTCAGCTCTCTGCCGTATTTATTTGACGCTTTAAATTCATTCTGGAATTCTGTAACGGCAAAAATATCTTCTATATTGAAAACAAGGGTGAGCATATTAGCCAGGGGCGTGTAGATCCGTTCAGCCCTGGCAGTCCCATATCCTGAACTGGTTTTATACATAGAATTGAGTTTGGCTAAACCATCGGCCATTTCCGATTCCGCCAGCCTTTGAAAATCCAAATCCAGGGTGGTATGGACCACATAACCGTCCCGGTAATAGTCCATTTCGCCGTACATTAACTTGTCCAGTTCCCGGCGTATGTGTTCACTAAACCAGGGACATCTGTCTTCTCTGGAAAAATAAGAGCTAAGGCCCAGCCGTGTAGGATCATAAGAAGCCCAGTATTCCTGGAAAGAATTATCTGCATCTTCCCTGGCGGCGTAGCCCAGTTCTACCATCTTGTCCAGCACCGATTTTTGGCGATCCATGGCTATGTTTGGGTTTAAAATAGGATTGTAATTAGTCGGGCTGGAAAGCTGAACAACAAGTACCGCCGCTTCCGCCAGGGTAAGATCCTTGGCGCTGTGGTCAAAAAAGTATTTACTTGCCGCTTCTACCCCGTAGGTTCCCGGCCCCATGATCATATAATTCAGGTAAATTTCAAGGATTTCGTTTTTGGTATAACGCCGTTCCATCTGAATGGCCCACCATAATTCCTTGAGTTTTCGGGTTATGGTTTTTTCTTTCCGATCCGTATAGAGGGTTCCGGCCACCTGTTGGGTAATGGTAGAGCCGCCTCCCTTTGTTTCTCCGGTAAGATACCCCCATGTAGCCCGGATAATTGCCCGGAGGCTAAAACCCCGGTGGTTATAAAAATCCGGATCTTCCCTGGCCAGGACCGCCAATATCAAATGCCGGGGCATATCATGCAAGGTAATTATTTCCCGTTTTTCATCGGCGGAAAATTCCGTAATCAGATCTCCCGCGGAATCAAAGATTCGTGTGGGTATGGCGGGGCTTAATGATTTAAAGTTTTCTGTATTTTCTGTATTTCCGGTAATCGCTATGGACAATCCCAGGGCAATTCCGACAACTCCGGCAAATAAGAACAAAAAAACCGATATTAATCGAATAAAAACAAATCCCCTCATATTGTTGAACAGTATCCAAAATGTTCTTTATTGTCAAGTTCAAGGATAAAAGTACCGATAGAATAAGTGTCGGGGCTATAGTTCCCCTCCCAAATCACTATAATTCCGACATGCCTCAAGGGCGGGCCGGCAGGACGTATGTTCGCCGGCCTTTTTTGATCCCGGGATACAAATAATCCGAATAAAAATTATTAAAGTGGCGGATCAGATCTGCTGAGAAAGCTCTGGAGGAACCTGCCGAAGAAGCCTCGCAATCCACTAAAGCGGATTGCTTTGGTCTTTTCGGCAGAGAATTCCAGGAACCTTTCCCAGCAGATCTGATCCACCACTTTACCAGTTT
>JAIRRF010000115.1 GCA_031256115.1 Treponema sp. | reverse complement strand
CCCATGGCAAAAGAAATTGCCCTTTCCCACCATGAACGATGGAACGGCTCCGGTTATCCTTTTAAGCTGGAAGGGGAAATGATACCTCTGGCAGCCCGGATTGTATCTATCGCCGATGTTTACGATGCTTTAAGGATGAAACGGAGCTACAAGCCGGCCCTTTCCCATGAAATAACGGTAGAAAAAATGATGGACCTAAAAAACTCCCAGTTTGATCCTGCACTAATTGATGTTTTTTGCAATGTTGCAGGGAATTTTAACGATTATTATGAAACTAACAAGGACAAGGATACATAATTTTTCTGACTGTTTGTGGTCAGAAACGGGCATCAAAGTCAAATTCGGGAAATACCGGGTTTGATTCCGCAGCGGCTTTGTTTTCCGCTTTAATGGCGTCAAATACCTCCTGGCGGTAAACCTTAACCGTTTTTGGGGCGTCTACCCCTATACGGACCTGGTCCCCGCGGATCTCTATGATAGAAATGGAAATATCCTCGCCTATCATGATGTTTTCATTTATTTTTCGTGAAAGTATCAGCATTATTGATCCTTCCCCTGTTCCAGTTCCTTAAAAATTTCGTGTTTGGTCTTCCACCGGGGATCCGTAAGAACTCCTTGTTTTCCAACCCCGGTGTCTCTGTTGATTATCAGGGGCCCCTGTAAATTAGCCGTCATCGGCCCCGTAGGGGGTATGGTAACAATGGAAAAAATGAGAGCCTTATCCGGACTGGTAATACCAATATCCTTTACAAGTTCGTCATCGATGTCCAGTTCATAATCGGGCCTGAATAAAAACGGGTTAATAATAATAAAGGCAATATGTTCTACTTCCAGGGATTGAAGCCAAAAAAACGGCTGCCTGTCAGCGTCAAACAACACATACTCTTTTATGGATTCAAACCCAAAAAGACCGGAGGGAAAACTGATTTTTTGACGTTCATCAACATCAATAACTCCGTATGCTTTGGTTTGTACCTTCACACTACACTCCTACCGTATAAAGTCAAGTAAAGTGGCCGGGATAACTTTTGCAGCCATCTGCAGGGCCGCCCGGTGGGCAAAATCCATCATTGCCAATTCGGTGGCCGCACTTGCAAAGTCCAGATCATGTTCCCTTGCAAAAGATACCGTAACATTGTTAATTTCTTCGTTAAGACGCATCCAGGTCATCTCCGCCCTTTCCCGGCGGCTTCCTTCCAGAGTACGCCGGGCGGCCAGATTTGAAAGGGCCAGATCAACACCTCCAAGACCCTGGCTTCCGGTAAATTCACTGTCATGCCGGTAAAGGGAATCCCGAAGGCGGATCACCATGTCAAAAGCAGAACCTCCGGAAACCAGGGCAGTTTCATGCCAGTTTGGAGCATAGGGATCATTGCTGGAACGGATGACGCCAAGATCCTGTAAAACCCGTGAATCCTGCCGGTCTTCCATCCGGATTAAATGTGCATCCGTGCCGATCAGCGCCAGGCCGCGGGTTTCCGGATCCACATAAGCTTTGACCGGTGCAGGAGAATCATTTATTTTTGCTACAATGGTATGGAGGGTATCTCCGGCGGTTAGTTGAATCTCTGCTCCGTCAACAAAAAAGGCGCTGTCCTGGGTTACCCGATAATTGTTCGCATCAAAACGGGAAATGACATTCATCTTTTCCGCCCAGAAAGCCTCGCCGCCCCCTATGTCCATAGTGATATAGGAACCGTCGCTGATTTCAGTCCGTCTGCTGGCCCCAGCACCCCTGTATTCAACACCAATTACCAGGGTTTCTCCGCCGCCTTCCACAGTCCCTTCAATTAGCCGGAAAGGCTCGGTAAAGGCCTTGTCCCCCGCAAATAACTGTTTAGCATCGGGACCGCTCCTGTTGGCAATATCTACCAATTCTTTCAGAAGTTCATTAACCTCTATGGCCATGTATCGTGATTCATCCTTCGTATAGACTCCGTTGGCGCCCGTAACTGCCAGGACCCGGATCCTCTGTAAAATATCATTAAATTCCTTAAAGTAACTGTCCTGAAAATCAAAATGTTCCATGGCAAATTTAGTGTTCTGTTCGTAACGTTTTAATCGGGTTATGTACGAATCATAACGGGTTGAATGGGCCGCCGCCAAAGGATCGTCCCGAAGCTCCTTGATTCTGGTATTGGACGCAATTTTTGATTCAATATTTGCCCGTCCTTCTTCCTGGCGGCGCAGCCGGTATTGTACATCGGTGGCCGGCATATCGGATGAAATTCTTTTCATGGCTTATATCCCCATTCTATTTATAATTGTATCCAGCATGGCATTGACGGTGGTAATAAACCGGGCCGCCGCATTAAAGCCGTGCTGGAACCTAAGCATATCCGCCAATTCTTCGTTCATGTTTACCCCGGCCACGGATTGGCGAAGTTCTACTAAATCTTTCATGGTCTGATTGTGGGTCTCTTTCAAATATTTGCTTTGTTCCCCCAGTGCGCCAACCCTGCCTACGGCATCGGCAAAGTATTCGGTAAAGGTCATGTTTTTGCCAACCATAACCCGGTCGTAGCGAAGATTAGACATGGCAATGGCCGCTTCGCCGTTACCCGGATTGGCAGGCCTGCCGTTTTCGCCGAACCCTGCGCCCAAAGAGGTAATATCCCTTAAAATAACAGGGTTAATTTCTATCCACCCGGAAGGATGGGCATTGGGGGCTACAGCATAATCAATTGCCGTACCACGAAGAGCATTAACCGCATCGGGGCCGCCCCAATCAAAGGCGCCTCCAACCCCGCGGTTATTCAAAAGCCCCGCATAGCCTTCCAGAAAATAACCCGAATCTTCCACATGACGGATAACAAAATGGGGGTTTTCCCAACCCTGGACAGGGGTGCCTTTAAGCTGAAGCTGCCCTTCCCGGTTAAGCCGGGCGACAACTTCCGCACCCGAATGATTTATCCTGTATAAGATGTCAGCGACCGTATCGGTAGGATAATAGGGCACTTCCACATTACCATCCGGTCCGGAGAGTGTAATAATCCCTTCCAGCCCCGTCTGGGCTCTAGGTTCCAGTGTATTGGTACCGTTGATCCTGAATATATAGCTGGAATCGTATACCCCGTCCCCGCTCCTGTCGTAATTTCCTATTACATTGGTCACATAGGGCCGTTGCACAAAGAAATCCTGACCGCTGGTTCCGTTCATACCGTAGGCAGACCGGTGGACTTCGTTTACCAGATCCATAAAATTCATGGTAAAATTATCCAAAGAACTGATCTCGTTTTGAATAGTTACATCACGAAGCTCAAAAAGAGCCGCCAGAGATCCATCCCTGAATTGTATTTCCTGCTGTGTATCCTGCCAGTAGACCCGGGAATAACCTTCATCACCCAAATTCCGGTTTAAGGTAAACTGCCTGGAGATCCCTCCCTGGACCAGGATCATTCCCGCGGTATGAAGCATATATTCATCCGGATCCCGGCGGTCGACGGAAACATCAATAAGAGCGGAAAGTCTGTCGGTTAACAGGTCCCGGCGATCCATTAAATCGTTGGGATTATCCCCCTGGGCCTGGATCCTCTGGATATCCCGGTTCAAACCGGCAATTTGCCCGGTCAGGTAGTTAACTTTATCCAGCGTAATCCGGATGTCCTGTTCCGCCATATCCTGAAGACCCTTAAGGGCTTTAAAATTCTTTTGAACCGTATCTACCAGGGTTTTTCCCCGTTCTACCACGGCAGTCCGGGGAGGAATATCTGCGGGGTTATTGGCAAGCTCCTGCCAGGCATCCCAGAACTGATCCATCCGGCCCCTAATCGAAGTATCTCCTACTTCATGGAGGATCTGGCCAAGCCGCCGGACATAGGGATCCCTGGTATTCCAAAACCCTTCGGTAGAAGCATGGGCCACAATCTGCTGATCCAGCAGTTCATCCCGGAGCCGGCTGATTCGTTCTATCATGACACCTTGGCCAATCTGACCTGGGGTATGTTCCCGTTCCAGGCCGGGTAAATAAATAGGATCGAAAGCAGAAAAATCTACTCTTTGCCGGGAATACCCCTCTGTCTCCATATTTGCCAGGTTATGCTGTGTAGTAGCCAGAGCCTGCTGGTGGGCAACCACAGCCCGTTTTCCGATTTCTATTCCCTGAAAGGTAGAAGTCATGCTTGCTCCTTCTATAAACTGCGGTTTACCATCACGCTCCGCATATCCGTTTCCCGTTCGGTACCCCGGCGGGAGTACATTTTACCCCGCCTGTCAGGATATGCCCGGTCCAAAACTCCGGCAATTACGGTTTTAACTTCCCGTAGATATTCCATTAAGGTATCATTCGCAATTCTAATTTGCAGAGTAATCATTTTAAGTTTCCGGTATAAAGTGGAAATTTTATCTTTTTCATTATCCGGAAGCTTGGCGGCCCAGGCATAAAAGGAATCCGGCTCTTCTCCGTCCGCCATGGTCTTAAAGAGGGCTTCCCGTTCGGCATCGAGGGCCTCAAAGCGGCTGCCAATTTCGCCTACGGTGTGCATCAAGGTTTCATATTCAGCCCATTCCCGCTTGATAACTGCATTTCGGATCATTCCCTGGAGGGGAGGAATATTCTCCAAAACTTCAATTTCTTTAACCAAAATAATCGATAAAGCCTGAGTCTTTTCCATGCTATTACCTCACTATTGATCATCGGTAAAAGCCTTGACATTTTTGACGGTTTTGAGCAGAATTTTTGCTGTTAATACAGAACAAGGTGGATGTAGCTCAGGGGTAGAGTCCCAGATTGTGGATCTGGTCGTCGCGGGTTCGAAACCCGTCATCCACCTATAAATGTTCTATCGGGGCGCAGCTTTTCTGCCCCATAACAATAGACATGCCGCAATGGTTTTTGGTTATCCATGTAGCAATGAATCAATACCCTAATCGTACCTGCCAGGCTGTCAATATATTCGGCTTCCTGAAATACCATAATGGCTGCCTCCCCTGCCCTGCCGGCTTTACGAAGGGCCGATGCGGGGTTTAAAGCTGTCAAATCCGCCGTGACAGAAAAAAAGAGCGATACCAGTTCCGTTTCGGCCAATTCATTATCTTTAAGAAGCCTGTCATAAAGTTCTACGGTTCTTTTTTTTATTTCTTCCTGGTTATTTTCACTGCAAACAGCCCCCCGCAGGGCCCGCAAAGTATACATTGAGGTCATTAATAATTTCCCCTTACTGCGCCAATGATAAATGCCGCCCCAAAAGCAATTACAGCGCCCAGGATAATTAATATAATGTAACCAAAGACTCCCGCAAGGAATGCGGCCCGTTGTCTCCTGATTGCATAAAAAAGGTTTATTAAGAGGCCATAGATCGAAGAAATAACCAGGAGCAGCGAAAGTATCAGAGTTAAGCGGACCAGTGAAAGCTGTGTATGGTCAGAAGCCCTGCGGTAGGATCCTGCTCCGTATAAAAAAACTACAAGCAGCGTAAGAATCAGAACAGCCCTGGCAGTCCATTTTACCAATTCTCCAAGTAGTGGCTTGGAAGTATGCGGCAAGCCTTTTGCGCTTGTATTATCCCGGGCCATGTCAAATTATTGTAGCAGAATCGCCGGTCAACATCTATTCAAGAGGTTTTTGTTTGCCGGGAACCATTGAAAAAATACAGCGGATTTGTTAAAGTATAGCCATGGTGCCTATGAAATTTTTGCGTCTGCCGGTATTATCCCTTTTACTATTGACCGTTATGGCAGTATCAGCCCAGGAAGCAGATACAAACGATGAAGACGAAGATGGAATATATATTGAATCGGACTGGTCCATAGATATTTCCAGATATACCCGGGGGGATCAAACCTTTTGTATCAATTTAGGGCTGGTTAAACCCCTTTTTTTTATGGATCAAAATATAGGTAAATTGGACACCCAAATGGGTCTTGGGGGAATGGGCTCCCTGGGATATAACTATTATTTGGGACCCAATTTTTTTCTGGGCGGCGAATTAAGCGGCATGTTCAGCCCCACCGTGGGCCAGAATATGTTCTATATGGTTCCTATTGGTTTTCGTGCCGGATACCAGCTTTTGCTGAGCCGTTTTGAGTTTCCCCTTTCTCTGTTGGTTGGATTCGCCCCTCAATCCCATAACCAAAGAAGCTATTTCGGTTTTTTTTCCAAACCCACGGCGGGCGCATTTTTTCGCTTGAACAATGAATGGTCCTTTGGGCTTAATACCAGCTTCTGGTGGGTTCCACAATGGACAGGGAAAACAAGGGAACACAGTAATTACAGCGGCAATGTAAATATCCATGGATTTTTCCTGGAAATAAGCGCAGGGGTCCGGTACCACTTTTAAGGATATGTCATGAAGAAAAACACAGGGTTTGGCAGGTTTTTTTGTTTTTTCTTTTTTATTTCCATGGGTATTTTCTTTAGCTGTGATCAGGAACCGCTTTTTTGGGACATTGCCCACGAGTACCCCCCCATTGAGCCAATTATAGGAGGACGTGTTACAAGGATTGTTTCAGCCGGTACCATCCTGGGAGGAGACTACAGACTATATGTTACCAACGGAAGCATTTGGGAATATAATACTGCCGGTCCTGTCTGGAGACAGATGGCTCCCTCGCCGGGAGGCAGTATTATCGATCTTGCAGTAACAAATGACATCCTTTTTGCACTGACATCGGGTGGAAAAATCCTAAAATATAGTACAAATTGGACAGAGTTTAATTTAAGTGGCGTTGTACATATTTTTGGAGCAGAAATTTATCTTTTTGCGAGTGTGTTAACCGGTACACCAGGAAGACCGGACGCATATAAGATTGTGTGCCTAGATACAAGCGGAACAGAAATAAAAACCCTCGACTACACCGGATTATTGATGGGAGCTGTCTACGATGGTACAAATTATTACCTTGGAACCCTGGGAGGCGGGGTTCATAAATTCGACGGTTCTACTGTTACAGTAACAAACTTTAACAACTACATTGTTGGATTAACTTTTGATACTTCCACCGGAAGAATTTATGCCGTTACCCCAACTGGTATCCAGCATTCTACTAACGGAACAGACATTACCACCATAAGCGGATATAATTTAAGCGGCGCCGCAGCTATCTGGAATGACGGTACCAATAATCTTCTTCTTACAGGTATTCTTCGAAGCGGCAGTTTGTATGGTTATGGCTACCGGGAAATATTAATAAATTCCGGCGGGCATGGCAGCAGTTATAATTTGCCGGGAAATGCAGGTATTGTTAAC
>JAIRRF010000094.1 GCA_031256115.1 Treponema sp. | reverse complement strand
GATATTATCAATAAAATCCGCATCAACCCTATCATAACCTTTTTTGTTGTATAGCTCCGACGCCAGGCATTTGGAATATAAATTTACCCTGATTATATGCTTGCCTGTATCGTTATCCTTAAGTTTGGAAGCTTCCAAAAGGCTTAAAAATACTCCCCTTAAAAGTTTCCGGTTTTCTTCGGTAATATCATCGAACATAATAATAAATTCAGTTGGCTCTTTATCGCTGATATCAATGGGAAAAAGATATATTTTTGTTAAAGTAGTGACCAACTCCCGGGATTTTATTTTTATTTCCCCTTTCCAGCAATAACCGTTATTTCCTGTAAGTAATGTTTCCCGAATCAGCCTAATGTCTTCCAGATTAAAGAACCTCCCAAATAGATCTGTTAAATACTGGCCGCCAATATTTTTTACAACATGGAATAATTTTTCGCTGGCATGATTTGCATAAAGGATTTGTAATTTTTTGTTAATAAATAGTACAGGGAACAGGCTTTTGGTGTAGGGGTCGTTTTCTGAAGAAAATTTGGCGGCATTTGTGGAATCAATTATGGAAAAAACATCGACCTCATCAGGCACTTCTTCCAAATCGTCCAGTTCTTCCACAATCTCATCCATTATTGTTCCCCTGGAGCCATACTGCATTTCATTTCCGCATCGCTCTTTCTCAGGTAGAGAGGGCCGGAATCATATGTTTTATTTTCTTTCATAAATATACTCCGTTCTACGGCAAAGTTCAATAATTCCGCCGCATGCCCCCGTTTCCAGGTACAGTCGGCGGTAGTTTCAGGAAAAACTGCGGCAAGACCGGGCAGAGCCAGGGGAAGGCCGGGACCGGTTAAAAACAGGGAAGGGGATAACTCTGTATCGGTCTTAAACGAATGATCAATTTCCTTAATTAAATCGTCCATGCCGATATCAAGGCAGGGGCTAATCCGTTTTTTTCCCCGATAAAGGGCTGTAAAATAGGCATTTTTCTTTGCATCCATGAGCGGAAGCACAATTCCCGGCCAAAATGAGAAAGGCGCCGCTAAACAGTCCAGTGTCGGAACGGGGATAACGGGGATTCCCCCCAAGCTCAGGGCAATACCTTTTGCGGCGGAAAACCCGATACGAAGACCCGTAAAGGAACCGGGGCCTTCCATACAGGCAACGGCGTCCAATTCTGTTTTGGCAATACCCGCTATCCGGAACAGAGTATCGGCGGCATCCATTATCAATTCTGAATGTTTACGTCCGCTGTCAATTTCCAGAAAATAACGTTGTTCATTTACCGAAAGACCCAGGGCAAGAAGATCAGAAGCGGTGTCAAAGGCAAGGATCGTCAAAAGGGCCTCCATAGGTAATACTGCGTTTTCCATCCTCCAGAATAGCTATTTCCACATTAATTACGCCGGCCGGAAGGTTTATCCGTTCAGGCCATTCAATGACACAAATCCCGGCACCGAAGAGCAGATCTTCTCCGCCGGCCAACCGGAAATCTTCTTCTCCGTAAAGTCTAAAGGCATCCAGGTGGTAAAAAGGACCCAGGGAACCCTCGTATTCTTTGATGATGTTGAAACTGGGACTGGTTATTTCTTCTTTTATTTTCAATTTTTGTGCTATACCGCGGACAAATACCGTTTTTCCGGCCCCCAGCCTTCCATGAAGGGCAACAACACTGCCGGTTTTCAGGCAATCCGCAAATTCTTCTCCGATTTGTATTGTTTCTTCAGGGGTATTGGAGATGTATTTTCTGTCAGAGAGGAAGTCCACCGGATTCATCCAAAGCGGAAATGAATTTTTTTATTTCTCTTGTTAAAGGGAGCAGCGGATAATCTATTTCTTCCATACTGTTTATGATTATTTCATTAACCCCGGTAGGTTTGGTTTCTATGGTAAAATCCATATGACTTTGCACAGTTTTTTCAACGAGTTCTATTACCAGCAAACCGGTATAAAGCCTGCGGTAATATATAGGGACATCTTTACGAATCAAGTCTTTCATTTCTTTAATTTTCATTATATGTGATATTACTCCCTATGACATGATCTGGTCAATCTCCGTAATCAAAAACAATGAAATTAATGGAATTCATGGCTTTTCTGGGGATTTTTATAAATTTGATATACATAACAGTATTGCCAATACCGGTACGGTTTATCCGCAGTACCTGTCCCAAAACTGCCATTGGAAAAGGGGACTTGGAATCTTCAAATTCAATTTTAATCCTGGAACCGACGGATACTGCATTTTGTGTTTTTATTGCACAGCCCCCTATGGAAATATCGGTAATATTGCCTTTATAACGCGTACTGCCTAAAGTCATTTTGGGCGCTTTCTTTTTTTTTGTTTCTACCAGATTAATCAGGAAAAAATAACAGTTTAGCAATGCTTGTTTTCTTCTATAGCGGCGCTGGGTCATGGATTTGGCCTGTTTGCTGCCGATAAGATGAAGAGCATCACCAAAAGTCGTATTTGTCATGCCTACTATCCGGATGTCAAAAGAAAAGTTTTTACCGTCTTTGGCTATAAACGATAAATTTGCCGTGGTACCCTTTTGGAATTTTATCAGGGATCCCACTCTATTGCGGGGGCAATCCACCATTATAGATTCATCTTTGGTAGACATTACCTTAACCTGATAGGATTCCTGATTTACCCCGAGAGTTGCCTCCATGCCGGAAGCTATTTTTTGTGTAGAGGGGTCGCCGGCGCTGGTATTATGATATATGTCAATTACATTACGTAAGGAAAACAGAAAGGCTAATTTTTGCTGGATTTCGTTTTCGGAAGCAGGGGAGTTTTCTATTTCTTTGATAGCCCGCTTAAAATGTTTGTCCAGGACTGGGGGATTGGCCAGGGTTCGTTCCGGATCGGTTACGCCGTTGCTTTTAAAGATATATTCCAGCAGCTTTGAATAACCACGGTTTAGCCCGTATTTTTTTTCTGCCCGACGCATGGCAAAAACGGAATAATGCCGGGTGCTGATTCCTTTTTGGGGCTTTTTCCCCAACTTTAGGCCGTGCCGGACCAGGTTTAAAACTAAAATAAAGAATAAAATGCCGCCGGCACCGATTAGGAGGACTAATGCAGCAATAGGATCGTCTTCTTTAAAGTATTGAACCTGGGTTTGCAGGAAAAAATGAATCATCCCGGCATTTCTCCCGGACTAATGGTACAAAGTATTGATGTCAAACATCGAAGCCTGGGAGCCAGTTCATATTCTGCCATGTCGCCCACCATTACCGTATCTTTGTTTTCGTAAGCGGAGATCAACTCTTTTAAGGCCGTGCTAAACTCGTCAAGATATTCCTTAAGGGTTAATTTTTTCGAACCGTTCATAATGGGCGTTTCTATACTATTAATATCGGTCTGGAAGTATTGAAAAAGAAATATTAGCCTGAATATTTTTTCTACCAGGGACGAAAAAAGCACTATCGTTTCTGAAGCCCTTTGATCTTTTCCGGTTTGCATGTCCAGGGGTAATTCTTCCAGTTTTCCGGTTATCTCTTCCACCGTGGGTTTTAGTTTGTTCATTTCCAGGGAAGGATCCTCAATTTCCCGAATCCTTTCGGAAACCAGGCCGCCAAGAAGGTCCTCAGAAAAGGAGCCATTTCCCATGGTTGAAAGTATTATTGAGTAAATATCCTGCCCATGGTCTTTTAGGAAGTGGGCAGGGGCAGTTTCCTTCCATTGCCTCAGATAGTTTTCCTGTTCTTCCTTTTCCTGGGATTTATACAATTTCAGGTCCTGTTTCAGGCTTGTCAAGGCTTCCAGCATTAATTCTGCCCAGTTTGAAGTTTTTACTTCGATGGAAGAAATATTATCCAGAGGAAGGTCAAAAGCCTTGTCCATAGAAAGGGAACCGTAAGTTTTTCCGTCTATTTCCAGGCCGCTGACAAAAAGGTCCAGATTTGCCAGCCATTCATGGATTCCTTTTATAACTTCACCTGCTGTTTTCTCCGATTCCAGAATTATATCGGCAGCTTTGCCGTTGATCGTAATTTCCATGTACGTTTACCGGCGGCTGTTGTTAATTGAATTGGCTTGCCGGCTAAAGTTATCCAGGCTGGTTCCCATTTTTTCCATCCGGTCAAAAGCGCTTTCCATAAGGCCGTATTGCCGTTTCAGGGACGCTTCCTTTGCTTCAAGCTGCCGGTCTAATGTGGCAATACGCCGTTCTTCCTGACCAATCTTTGAATCAATTGTATTGGTTTTTAAGGAAATTATCCCGCCTGTTTCTACAAATGGTCTGGCAATTCCTTCCATGCTAAAAGCAACTCCGGAATTGGCTATTAAGTCCCCGGTTGTGTCATACCCGAAAAGCTGCTGTATGGGCTTAAGGTCTTTTAAAAGGGCCGCATCCAGGACTTTTACATCAATTTCCAAATAACCCCGGAGCCGGGACGGATCATGACCGGCGCTGGCGCCTGAACGGCGAGGATCCGTACCAATGCCGATTTGGGCCAACATGGAAAGTTCCGCTCCTGCTTCGGTTTCGTAGGCTCCAGTTGCGGTTTGCTGTAGTCTGGTTCTGAATTGATTAAGGGTGGAATCGGCTGCAAAGATCCCTAAACGCTTTCGTGTTTCGGCCCGTTCATCCGTGGAAAGATAGCTCAACTCCTGAAGCACCCGTTCATCATTTCTTGTCAGGATATTTAATTCCTGCATCAGGCGGTTGTAGTTTCCAACCATTGTAACAATTGCTTCTTTAATGGCTTCCCTGTCCGGTTCAATGTTTAAGCTTACCGGTCTGTCAGAGGGTGTCTTTGCAATAATTGTTACTCCGGGAACTAAGTCGTTAATTTCATTGGAAGGCCGCTTGATTTCGATTCCGTCCATCACAATAATGGCATCCTGAGCGGTGGAAAGAATATTGTCCGTTTTTATTTCTGTTTTTGGAAGAGGATTAGGATTAAAAACCGTTACATTACGGATGGAAAAATCACGGTTTGTATTATTGTTTACGATTTCCAGAGATGCTATTGTCCTTCCCCCTGTATATTCATCCAAATTTATCCTTCCGGGATAAAAACCCGTTGAATCCTGTATCAGGGGGAGGATGGCGGAACTGCCGTCCGTAAAGGTAAAGCCAAGAAAAGACATATCATTTACCTGCACCGGAACAGGGGGGGCTTCCCATTTGGGAAGAGGAACGGTGGAAGAATCGTTTTCTATGGTAATACCGCCGTAGCTGACGGAACCGGCGCCCGGAATGGCCGGTCCGGATGGAGCCGTCACGGTGATGGTTTCAAATGGAGTAACCTTTGTCGAGGTTTCAAAACTCAGGATAATTCCTTTTTGGGCGCTTAAATCACGGGCATCCTGGGAAAACCCAATGGTTGATGCATCGCCTGCTTTTACCGTAACAAGCCCCGGATTAACTGTTACCCGGTCCGGAATTGTCCTCAAAGGATGGGAGGGGTCTTCACTATCAGCAACGGTTTTTTCCCCAAGACCGATTTTTTTGACCAAATCTTCCGCTGCACCGGAAAACGCCAGACGATTTTCTGCTCCGGTAACAAGGGATTCTATAAGCAGGGATTGTTTTCCCGATTGTACATTAATAACGCTGGTCTGAAGTTTTCCCCGGCCCCGGCGGTTCAGGGCTTCGGTAAAGTCCTTTAAGGTTCCGCCCCGGTAATTCAGGGTTATTTCTTCATTTCCTATTCCAAAGCTGTAGTTTCCCGGATCAACCCTGAAGGAGTTGTCCATGGGACTTGAGAGAAAACGATCTGCCTTGGCGATTTGTCTTACCGTAAAGGATCGCTGTTGTTCCGCAGCCTGCCTGTTGGCAGTGGCGGTTAAAATAGTTTCATCTGAAGAAAGGGCACTGCGTTCTGAAAAAGGGTTTTGAAAAGAATAGAGAAAACGGGAACTATCCCTTAAAGAGCTGATCCTTCGGCCAACTTCCTGCCAGTATCCCTTTTCTGTCCGAAAATCTTCAATTTGCTTTTCAGCCCTATCTCTGGGGATCCGTTCGACCTTCATCAGGTCTTCGATAAGTTTCTCGGAATTTAACCGGCTTCTTACTCCAGGTATATATATATCGGACATAACCCCCCCTAATGACCAGCCATGCACT
>JAIRRF010000274.1 GCA_031256115.1 Treponema sp. | reverse complement strand
GAAGTGCGTTTATGACTTGCCTCTCACTGGAGAGAGTTACGATTCCAAACACCGTAACGACTATCGGCGATAGCGCATTCTCGGGTTGTGCCAATTTGACGACCATCGTCATACCCAACAGTGTAAAGACTATCGGCAATAATGCGTTCAGCACGAGCGGCTTGACGAATATTACGATAGGCACAGGCATAACGAGGATCGGCACTGCCGCGTTCGCTATGACCCAGTTGAAGACCTTAATCATCAATGCCGCAACGCCGCCTGCGTTGGGTAGCAATTTATTCAGACACCCTAACCTGGACATTGTAGGTACCGTTCAAATCAAAGTCCCGTCCGCAAGAGTGAACCAGTACAAAACGTCTGACTGGAGTATCTACGCAGAAAGGATTAGCGCACAATAACACCCGCTATCCGCCTACAGCGGATAGCATAGGAGTTTTGCCATTGGCAAAACTCCACAAGATGGTAGTAGTGGCTTTTTAGAGGCAAAACGGGGTTTTTCCGTACACGATGGCGGCTGAATAGCCGCCATTGAATCCTTCCAATCGTGTACGGCCCGAAGGGACGTACTGGAAGAACTCCCCTGTATACGATTCCGGGCACTATTTTTTATCAACAGGTAGCGGAAAAGGTTTCCAGCCGCTATCTGCTGTAATAATAAAAACTCCATGTAGCTTTAAGTGGAAAATGTAAGACCAAGACCAAGAGCATTTGAAACTTTAATAAATGTAAGCATATTGCAATTGACCCCATTTTCAATTTTAGATAACTGTTGCTGGGTAACATGGCTTTTTTCGGCAAGTTCTTTTTGAGTAAGACCACGCTTTTCACGAGCCTCTATTATTGCACAGCTTAATGCAAGCAACCGTTTTTCTTCTTCAAATGCCTTTTTAAATTCCGAATTTTTCATTTCTTCAGCCAGATGTTCTTTATAATTCATAATAACCTCCTTATTTCCTGCTCTGTATATCTGCCAAGAAAATCATTGCGATATTTCTTTGCTATTTTTATTTCTGATTTTGGCACTTTATCTGTATGTTTTTCAAATACGTTTGTAAGAATAATAATGTCATTATAACAGAAAAAATATAAAATCCTCACTTGGTTTCCCGTTAATTTAATCCTTAATTCATGTATTCCATCTTCCAGAAGATCGGCATAGGGTCTGTTTAAATCCGGCCCTTTTTCTATTAAATGTTCAATGAAAGCCAATGTTTTTGCCCTTTCGTTTATGGAACATTTTTTGATATATTCCTCTACAGGCTTTGTACCGTCTTTCTTGACATAGTAGAGCAATTGCCATTTGCTGTTCATAATATACAATACATCAAAAACGATGTATTGTCACGGTTACTTAGAATGACGCGAAGTGCCTCCTAGTTTAGCCAATTTCTGCTGGGAAAACCCTCTTTTTTGCAGAATTCCTTCAAATTCAATAATTAGTTACTTCATATGAGCCAACAGGTAACTATTTACCATTTACTTTGTTTAGCTATTGGTTTAGCATGGAAAGCAAGGATTCGAAAACACAAGGGAAAGGAGTTTTTATGATGAACAAGCAAAAACTTGAAGCTATCCAAAGGATAGCTGGGTTTATCGTCCTTGCGATGATAATTGGGCTTGCGGGCTGCGGCAGTTTCGGCCCCTGGGAGATTACTACCCCCGCCACATGCACGGAGGCGGCAAAGGAACAAAGAAAGAGCACCGACGGTAAAGATAAAGTACAGACACGCAACAGCTCGTCCAATCCCGCACTCGGACATGAGGGGCTTACCGGGACGGTAGCCGCCACCTGCACAACGCCAGGCAATACCGGATCGGGAAGATGCACACGCTGCGGGGAGACTGTAGCAGCACGGGTAATCGCCGCTTTAGGGCACAACTGGGGCTCCTGGCAGGTAACAAGAGCCGCCACAAAGACAGCCGAAGGAGAGGAAGCAAGGGTCTGCACGAGGAACGCAACACATAGAGAAACCAGGGTTGTCGAAAAGCTTCCTGATTTCGTTGGAAAATGGGAATGGGTATCTGACGCTTCTGATTCGACTAAACCAGGATGGATACTCGATTTAAGTGAGCCTAATTTAATACTATCGGGTAGTTTAATAGTTTCCGGAAAAAGTATTATAGAAAAAGAAACAGGAAAACCTGAAACTGAAAATAGATTTATGGTAATGTGGTGGATAAGCCGGTATATTGTAAGCGGTGACCGTCTTACTTATACTATCGAGAATAAGTCAACAACACATACCTTTAAATTTAGCGACGGCGGCAATACGCTTACATTAACGGATCAACGTGACAATACTGTAAGGGTGTTTAAACGTACAAAATGACGCGGGGTACCTGACATCCATTTGGCGGGGGGCGATAAGCGTCCCCTGCCAAAAAGCCCGAGGCTTTTCGGCACATTAACAAACCACCAAGGCTGGACGAGAAGTAACCCGCCAACACAGTTGGCGCAACTTCTCGGCATTTAAGCATGATGTTACCGAAGCGGACATCCAATGTGCCGTCATTAATGTACTATATGATGACATATTGGATGAAACAGACGATAAACATTTGCTGATCGGTTTTGATGGTAA
>JAIRRF010000076.1 GCA_031256115.1 Treponema sp. | reverse complement strand
GCCCTGCTTCGAATGGCAGATTTAAAGGCCGGCGCAAGGGCCGGTGTGGATGAAAATAAACGAAACCCCGGCGATTTTGCCCTTTGGTTTACCAAAAGCAAATTTGAAAACCAGGCTCTGGTTTGGGACAGCCCTTGGGGACGGGGTTATCCGGGATGGCATATCGAATGTTCGGCCATGAGCATTAAATACCTGGGGGAACAGTTTGACATCCATGCGGGGGGAATCGATCATGTTCCTGTTCATCATACAAATGAAATAGCCCAGAGCGAAGGAGCTACCGGAAAACGCCCCTGGGTTCGTTACTGGGTTCACAACGAATTTCTGGTCCTGGATAAAGGAAAGATGGCAAAAAGCGCCGGAACTTTCCTGACCCTGCAAAGCCTGGTAGACCAGGGTTACGATCCTCTGGATTACCGGTATTTTCTACTCGGCGCTCATTACCTGAGCCAGCTTAATTTTTCCTGGGACAGTCTGGAAAGCGCCAGAAATTCCCGAAAATCCCTGATGGAACGGATTAGGATCCTGGCAGATCAGGCAAAACTTCCAGACGGCAGCATTTCTTTTCATGCCGATTCTGCTGCCAATATTACTGATGCGGCCAAAAAACGACTGGAAGCTTTTTATACAGCCCTGAATGATGATCTTTCCACGCCCAGGGCTCTGGCGGAAATGTGGGGCCTCCTCCGGGATAATGCCGTTGTTCCGGCGGACACCCTTTGGGCAGTCATGCGTATGGACCAGGTATTGGGTCTGAAACTGGAGTCCGTCCTTTTACCGGAAAAGGAGGATGAAAAAGTTATTGCGGAAATCGAAGGACTTGTCGCGGAACGGGCCGCAGCTAAAACTGCCGGGGATTTTACCCGGGCTGATAAAATCAGAAATGAATTAGCCCAGCGGGGGATTGTTTTGGAAGATTCCCGGGACGGAACCGCATGGAAACGCAAAAGTTTGTAACATTTAAGGAAAAAGTGTGTTTTCTAATATAAGAACAGGCACATCGCCGCAGGAAGATTTCCGCCGCTTATATACGGCGGTTTTTCCCATTTTATTCCGGGTTGCCTGCCGTATAACAGGAAGCGAGGAAGCGGCGGAAGATCTCTGTCAGGAGGCGTTTTTTAGGTACCATGAAAAAGAAATGTCTTTCCCAAACCATGATGAAGCCAAGTACTGGCTAATCCGGGTTGTAAAAAATGCAGCCTTAAATTATGCAAAAAGAAAGGAACGGGAAAGACGCGTTTACCAACGGGCTTTTAGAGAGGAGCATAGAACCGTAGAAAACGGAGAAAAGCACCTTATTGAAAAGGAAACCCGGCAGGAAGTGAAAGAAGCCCTCGAACAGCTTCCCGAGAACCTGCGGATTGTGTTAATATTAAAGGAATACGGAGAATTGAATTATAAAGAAATAGGACGTGCCCTGGGCATAAGCGAAGGAAACGTAAAAGTACGGGTATTTAGGGCCAGAGAGCGTCTGACAGCTCTGCTTGGTTATATTAGTCCGGATAAGGAGGGGTGATATGTGTCCCGATTATCAAATTCTGTCGATTTATTTTGACGCCGAGTTGGATTCCCCCTGGAACGAAAAATTGGAAAAACATCTGGAAAATTGCCCTTCCTGCCGGGAACGGTTCGAAGCATACCGGATTACCCGGCAAAAACTTTACGAAACTTCGCTGAATCAGGATACCGTTGAACAAGCTATGGAACGGGTTTGGGCAAAAACCGATTTCAGGTCAAAGCCAAAACGCCGTTTATGGGCAACATCTATTAGCGTTCCTGTTCCTGTGGCCGCTGCCGCAGGGCTTATCATGGTTCTGGCCATGGCGGCACTCATTGTCCTAAGGCAGCCGGTAGTAATACCGGATCATCAACTGGCGGGGATGGAAATGCAGGAAATAATCCCGGTTCCGGATATGGCCAGTTTCTTTCAATACCTGGGAAGCGATAATTCTACCGAAATGGTGATAATCCGTCTGCCGGACACTACATTTATAGATGCCGGTGAACCCCAGATGCTTCGGGCGGCAGACTATTCAAGAAGTGTTACACCACATCGAAACGGCCGTTCCAGATGATCACAAAAAGACTCCTCTGTGCTTTAGTATTATTACTTTGGTGCATGGGTCTATATGCACAAGAATTACGTCTGGTGCTGCAAATCAACACAAAAATTCAGGAAAACAACAAAGAAATAGGGAATACTTTTAATTCCAGGGTTACAATCCCTGGGCGGCCCGTAGAAATTAAGCTGGTAGGTGACAACCTTACTATAGAAGTGCGGTTCACTCCCTACCTGCGCCAGGGTAAATACGCCCTGGTTGCCCAGAGCCAGATCTGGATCAACGTACCTAACAGGGGAATGAGCTATAAAACCAATACCCATTCGATTCCGATAGACTTCGGTGAACCGATTTTATATTTTCCCCTGGGTTCGGATTCCGCTTCCGATAACCCCCTTATAGAACTGCAAATAACCATGTACCGGTATGGGGAAGAACCTAATCCTGCCGAGGGTTCTTCCAGGCAGCCCAGGCCCAGGGAGGGCGGACGGGGAACAGAATCCGGTGAAAGACATGGCGGCTCTGAAAGACCCGCCGGATCCGGTCAACAAAGAAACCCGGGAAGGGAGAGGTAATGGTTACTGTTATTTCATTGGGCGGATCGATTGTTGCCCCCGAATCTGTAGATATTCCCTTCCTGAAAGAATTCCATTTGTTAATTAATGATTTTTTGGACAGGGAAGAAAACCGGCGTTTTATTCTAGTTGTAGGAGGCGGCGGCCCTGCCCGGACCTGGCAAAACGCATACCGGGAAATTAGTTCCTCCACAAAGGACGAAGAGGCGGATTGGATTGGGGTCATGGCCACCCGCCTTAATGCCCAGCTTATTAAGGCAATCATGGGGGATCACTGTACCCAGCCGGTAATCACCGATCCCTCCCAGGCCGACGCCTTTTCCGGCAGGGTGCTCTGCGCGGCAGGCTGGAAACCGGGCTTTTCTTCGGATTATGACGCCGTTCTTTTGGCTGAGCAGTTCCAGGCAAACATGGTAATAAATCTATCTAATATTAAAAAAGTATATACCGACGATCCCAAAAAGAATCCGGAAGCCAAACCCATAGACGCTATCTCCTGGGAAGACTTTCGGGTACTTGTGGGGGACGAATGGACACCGGGCAAAAACGTTCCCTTTGATCCGGTGGCAAGCCGACACGGGGCAAAGCTCGGCCTTAAGGTTATCTGCGCCGCCGGCAGGGATCTGCCAAATTTACGGATGATCCTGGAAGGAAAACCATTTGAGGGAACAATCATCGGTTAATACCATCAGTTGAAGGTAATGTCTTTTTTACATTATGTTTTTACATTATGATTGAAGAAAGATTATCCCAAGGAGCAACGGATGGAAATCTCTGCGCTGCAAAAAGCCCGGTACCATTACCAGCCAAAACTTCCTGCCATATTTTCAGAAAAAACAGAAGAAATTGCCGTTTCTTTTGGAGAAGCTACCGGGTCAATTGCAGACAGCGAAGCCCTGGCGGAATTATTTAAGCTAAGCTATGGCAAGCCCATCGCCTGTTTTGTAAAAGGGAAAAACGAAAAAATTACACGGCCCCTGATTGTGGGGGTAATTCTTTCAGGGGGCCAGGCTCCGGGCGGGCATAATGTGATTGCGGGTCTCTATGACGGCCTAAAAAAAGGAAACAAAGATTCCGTATTGTTGGGTTTTATTGGCGGCTCCAGCGGTCTTATGGAGGACCGGGCCTTGGAGTTAACCGAAGAAATTATCAATAAATACAGGAATACCGGAGGGTTTGATATAATTGGTTCCGGACGGACAAAAATTGAGAGCCTGGAACAGTTTGCCGCATCATTGGAAACGATAAAGAAACGGAACCTTGATGCAATAGTTATCATCGGAGGGGACGATTCCAACACCAATGCGGCGCTGTTGGCAGAATACCTGAGCGCCCGGGGTTCCAATACCCGGATAATCGGCTGCCCAAAAACCATTGACGGGGATCTTAAGAACGAATACATAGAAGCTTCCTTTGGCTTTGATACCGCGGCAAAAACCTACAGCGAACTTATCGGCAATATACAACGGGACGCCGCCAGCGCCCGGAAGTACTGGCATTTTATTAAACTAATGGGCCGTTCGGCCAGCCATATTACCCTGGAATGCGCCCTGCAATGCCAGCCCAACCTGTGCTTTATTTCCGAAGAAGTAGAAGAAAAAAAGCTTTCCCTGGGCCAGATTGTGGAACAGATCTGCTCTTCCATTATTAAACGGGCTGCAAATAAAGAAAATTTCGGTGTCGTCCTGATCCCCGAGGGGCTTATAGAATTCGTCCCCGAAATGAAAAAATTAATTAAAGAATTGAACGAACTTATGGCCGATGATGGCGCTGAAATAACAGGAATGACCGATTTTAACAGGCAGACTCAATGGCTGGACAGCCGTCTTTCACGGGAGTCATCCGGACTTTTTAAAACCCTGCCTCCGGAAATTGCCCGGCAGCTTTTAGCCGACAGGGATCCCCACGGTAATGTTCAGGTTTCCCTGGTAGACACGGAAAAACTTTTAATAAATATGGTGAAAAAAAAGCTGAAAGAATTAAAAACCCAGGGAACCTACAGCGGCAAATTCAGCCCCCTTGCTCATTTCTTCGGCTATGAAGGACGATGCGCCTTTCCCAGCAACTTTGATGCGGATTACTGTTACAGTCTGGGTTTTACCTCTTTTGTACTTATAGCCTCGGGCCTTACAAGTTATATTTCCAGCGTAAGAAATCTTACCGCCCCTGTGGACAAGTGGATCCCCGGAGGCATACCCCTGACAATGATGATGGACATGGAACGCCGGCACGGTTCTTCCAAACCGGTGATTAAGAAAGCCCTGGTAGACCTGGAGGGGAAACCTTTTAAGTCTTTTGCTGAAAAGCGGGAAACCTGGGCAGCAGAGACCTGTTACCAGTACCCCGGAGCCATCCAGTATTACGGACCCCCGGAAGTCTGCGATCAACCCACAAAGACCCTCATGCTGGAACATTCCTGATTACCCGGAGGAGGAATAATTTGAAAAAGATCAATTACTTTATTTTCTGTGTGCTTCTGTCAAACACGGTATTCGCGCAAAACACCGTTTCGTCCGGCAACACGGAATTGCCGGTAAAAAAGATTGCCCTTTTTTCTTCCGGTGTGGGGTACTTTGAACATTCGGGATCTGTTGCCGGTTCGGCTGAACTGACCCTGACTTTTGAGGTGGGTACAATAAACGACGCGTTAAAATCCCTGGTAATAAATGACCCTGTGCAGGGCTCTTCTCCTTTGGTAAGCTACCCCTCCGAAGACACACTCCTGCGGACCCTCCAAAGTTTAGGGATAGATCTTTCCCGCAACCCGGGAACTGCGGATATCTTTGCGGGCCAGAGGGGAGCGGAAATTGAAGTGTCCGCCCCCAATCCCATAAGTGGACGGATCCTGGGAGTGGAAAGGCGATCCACCGCCGGGAGCATCCTTTCGGACGCGCCGGAAGAGGCTTTTCTTTCACTTCATACCGCCGGAGGAATCCGGATTATTGCCCTAAAAGACATTGCTTCATTTAACTTTAAGGACCCTGCCCTTAATGCGGATTTAAAAAGGGCATTGGATCTTATAGCCGCCAACCGGACCACAAGAAACCGGAGCCTCCTGGTCCGCCTTCCCGGGAGCGGCAGCCGTACGGTTTCTTTAAGTTATGTCATTGCTGTACCGGTCTGGAAGGTTTCCTATAGGCTGGATCTGGGCCAAAGCAGGCCCCTCTTTCAGGGCTGGGCAATCATCGATAACAACAGCGACATGGACTGGAACAATGTGGAACTATCCCTGGTTTCTGGCCGGCCGGTTTCATTTGTCCAAAATTTGTATCCGCCCTATTATTTTA
>JAIRRF010000054.1 GCA_031256115.1 Treponema sp. | reverse complement strand
TATTTTGCTGCGCCGCAGAAAGCTTTGCCCAATCTGATGCCGGGAGCAACCAAATAGGACAGGATCCGTCCTTGCTTATCGGAACTACCCTTTCGGAGTTGATAAGCCGTTTTGGGATTCCCAAACAGGTCTATGCGGTCCGGGGGATTGCAGCCTGGCAGGATGATGTGGTCCTTGTCTATGACAGGGCAGATTTTTTTGTTTTTGGAAACCGGGTCTGGCAGCTTAAGGTTCCCTCTGCATACAGTATTAAAGACGGGGATACAAGATCTGCGGTAACCCGCCTGTTGGGAGAAGGCCGCAATTTTGAAGGTTATACCCTTTATCAGCTTCCCGCCAAAGCCTGGCCCCTGATGCTCAGGGTAAACTGGAATGCATCAGGAAGGGTTTCGGGAATTTACATATACCGTAACGACTTTTAGGTTCATCCGTGTCCAAAATTTGCCTGTGCCTGACCGGGAAAACGCTGTCCCAGGATCTGGATTTAATAAAAAAATACCGTAAATACATCGACATGGCGGAATTACGGGTTGATTGTCTTGAACCGGACGAACGTTTATTTATACGCCACTTTCCGGAACAGGCAGGGATTCCGGTAATTCTGACTATACGGCGTACTATAGACGGCGGATACTTCGAAGGCGGCGAAGGTTACAGGGTTACGCTTCTTTCCAGGGGCCTGGCCTTTGCAGAAGTTGACAAACGGCACAATTTTGCTTATGTGGATTTGGAAGAAGATTTAGACGTTCCCGGGCTGGAAGAGGCGGTTCGGACCTTTGGTACCCGGATTATCAGATCGGCCCATTATTGTGACGGAATGGGGAATATTACCCAAAAAGTTAAAAACCTTCGCCGGATTGGAGACGAGATCGCCAAGGTTGTAGTAATGCCCCGGAACTTACAGGACGTATTGGCAATTTACAAGGCAGGACAGGAAACTCCCGGGACAGAAAAAATTATTATTGGTCTGGGTGATTTCGGTATTAATACCAGGATTCTTGCGGAGCGTCTGGGATCTTTTTTAACATACACTTCCGCCATAGAAGAGTCACCTGACTTCATGAAACAATCCGTCCTGGGCGCACCGGGACATATTAATCCGCGAGAAATGGAAGAAACCTACCGTTTTAGGGAAATCAACGCTGCTACGGATATTTACGGTATTGTCGGATTTCCCCTTATAACCAGTTACAGCCCCAGGATCTTTAATACTGTTTTTAGCCGGGAAAAAATCGATGCTGTTTATGTTCCCTTTCCTGCCAAAAGCCTTGATTTCTTTTTGGAACTGGCCGCGGAACTGAATATTAAAGGCGCTTCCGTCACCACTCCCTATAAAGAAGAAATAATTCCCCGGCTTAGTAAAGTTTCCGAGTCGCTTCGAATCGCCGGAGCCTGCAATACCATAAAGGCAATCCCTTTGGAAGATGATTCCGGCGGCTGGATTGGGGCCAATACCGATGCCCTGGGGTTTTCCGAGGCCCTGTTACAGTTTCTGGACAAAAAAAATTTCCGAAAACAAAGAATTACCGTTATTGGTGCGGGCGGAGCGGCCAGGGCTGTAGTATCGGAAATATTCCGGCTAAAGGGAAAATGCCTTATTCTGAACCGTAATCCGGTAAGGGCCAGGGATTTGGCCCTAAAATACGGTTACAAATGGGGAGGACTGGACAGCCAGGCCCTTGACACCATGGAACGATATTCGGATATTATTATCCAGGCCACACCGGTTGGAACTTTCCCTAACACGGATGAAGACCCCTTTACACAGTATAATTTTAACGGTCATGAAACAGTAATGGATCTGGTTTATAATCCACCCCTAAGTTCTTTTTTAAAAAGGGCTGTAACTTCGGGATGCCTGGTTCTTAACGGTCTGGATATGCTCATACGGCAGGCAAAATACCAGTACCAGTATTTTTTTGAAAGAGATTTTCCTGAACAAATAATAAAACAGCTTTTATGGACATTAAAGGAGAACTATGACTGACGAAACCAGGGACATTATTGCCAGGGTAAAAGTACTCAGGGAAATTGCGGAAATTTCCGAAGATGAACTTTCCCGTGAATTGGGTTTTAAATGTGAGGAATATCAACAATGGGAATCCGGAGAAAAAGATTTTCCTATCGGAGCTCTGGTGGAAATAGCCGCTTATTTTAAAATTGACCTTACGGAGCTGGTTAACGGCCGTCCTTCCCGGCTTACAAGTTATTGTGTTACCAGGGCAGGCAATGCTCCGGAAGTCAGCCGGCGGCCCATGTATACCTACTGGAACTTGGCTTATAAATTCCACAATAAAAGGGGGGAACCTTTTTTGGTGGAAGCCAGCCCGGAAACAGAGAATATGCCTTTAAGCTTTAGTACCCATCCCGGCCATGAATTAAATTTTGTTCTGGAAGGACGGCTTCTTATTTCCGTAAGCGGACATGAGGAAGAACTGGGTCCGGGTGATTGTATCTATTACGATTCCAGCGAACCCCACGGCATGAAAGCCCTGGGGGGCGGCAGGGCCCGGTTTTTTGCCATCATAATGTAGGAGATTTGGGTGAAGCTGCCGGATAAATATCTGCCCCGCACTGAATTTGATTCCTACGAGGATTTTTTTTCCAACTATAAAGTTACCGTACCGGACAATTTTAATTTTGCCTGGGATGTTATGGATGAACTTGCAGAAACAAGGCCCGGTGATCCGGCCCTTGTTTGGTGCGATGAGAAAGGGGCGGAAGCGTCTTTTACTTATGCGGAAATAAAAGGGCTCACGGGTCAGGCAGCCAACGTGCTTGTAGAGGCGGGTGTTACCAAAGGCGATCCGGTTATGCTTATCTTAAAACGCCGCTGGGAATATTGGCCCGTATTGCTGGCCCTTCATAAAATCGGTGCGATGGCGATCCCTGCTACCCATCTCCTTACCGCAAAGGACATTGTGTACCGCTGCAATACCGCAGACATCAAATGGATTATTTGTGTGGATGAGCAGCAGATAATGGCCGCCGTGGATGAGGCGGAGGAAACATTAAAACAAAACAGTACCGGAAAACCGGCCCTCTGCGGTAAGGCTTTTATGCGTTCCTGCCATGTACACTCTCAACATGAAGGGCAGCATGGCAACAATGTAAACTCGGGAAAAGGATGGATGGATTTTAAGGTAAATATGGACAAGGCCGGCAAGGACTTCCCCAGACCATCTCTGGTTAATATAAACAGTGATATTATGCTGCTTTACTTTACTTCCGGAACTACCGGAATGCCCAAGATGGTCCAGCATAATTTTACTTACCCGCTGGGACACATTGTTACCGCAAAATATTGGCACCAGGTATTGGACAGAGGGCTTCACTTTACCGTGGCAGATACCGGCTGGGCCAAGGCCGCCTGGGGAAAAATCTACGGCCAGTGGCTCTGCGGCAGCGCCGTCTTTGCCTATGATTACGATCGTTTTGTACCGGCTGCAATATTGGATGTAATAACCCGCCACGGGGTTACTACTTTCTGCGCTCCTCCCACCATATACCGTTTTCTGATTAAGGAGGATTTGTCCAAATGGGATTTTTCCGCCCTTAAAAGCTGTACCGTGGCGGGAGAACCCCTGGAACCGGAAATCTTCGAACGGTTTAAGGAAGCTACGGGCTTGAAACTCCGGGAAAGTTACGGCCAAACGGAACTGACCGTTACAGCCGGAACTTTTCCCTGGATGAAGCCAAAGCCGGGTTCCATGGGCAGGCCTTCGCCGGGTTATGACATAGACATACTCCGGGAAGACGGCAGTTCCTGCGAAATGGGCGAGGAAGGACAGCTTGTGGTTCGTACCGGCAGACGCAAACCCTGGGGTATGTTTGAAGGTTATTACCGGGACAAGGAACTGACCTTAAGCGTTTGGCATGACGGAATCTACTATACCGGCGACATGGTCTGGCGGGATGAAGACGGTTACCTGTGGTTTGTGGGCCGCGCCGATGATGTGATTAAAAGCTCCGGCTACCGTATAGGACCCTTTGAAGTGGAAAGCGCCCTGATGGAACATCCGGCGGTACTGGAATGCGCTATTACCGGTGTGCCCGATCCGGAAAGGGGTACGGCGGTCAAAGCTACAGTAGTTTTAAGCAAAGG
>JAIRRF010000016.1 GCA_031256115.1 Treponema sp. | reverse complement strand
TATGATCAACATAATTCCTGTCCAGGTTTTCGGTAATTATATGGCCGGGAAAAAAGGTCTGGAAGTCGGGAAATTCTTGTATTCCCAAAAGATAACCAACATTCAATAAGGAAAGGCAGTCAAAACATGAAATATTTAATAACAGCTATTCTTTCTTTAGCGCCTGTAGTTGAACTCCGGGGGGGAATTCCTTTTGGCATGATAAACGGTATCCCCTGGTACATAGCCTGGCCCTTTGCAACGGTGTTTAATATTTTAGCGGCCCCTCTCTGTTGGCTGTTCCTGTCCACATTACACCGGCTTTTTTACGGAACGGAACAGGGCGGTTTTTCCTGGTACCGCAATCTCTTTGACCGTTTTGTCGAAAAGTCCCGGGAAAAACTCCGGGGGGGAGTAGAAAAATGGGGCGTTTTGGGAGTAGCGATTTTTGTAGCTATTCCCCTGCCCGGCACCGGCGCATGGACCGGCACCCTGGGAGCCTGGGTGTTGGGTCTTTCCAAAAGGAAAACCCTCCTTGCGGTAACCCTGGGGGTACTCGCCGCCGGAGCCATTGTTACCACGGTAATGGTATTGGGACTGGGCGCTTTCCGGATTTTTATAAAAACCGGCTATGCCTGACAGAAATATTGTCCTCGCCGTTACTTCCTGGCAAAAAGGGATGTTGCCGCCCTCCGGAGTCTGTCGTTAACCGCCGTTCCAAGCCCTGTTTCAGGAAGCATTTCAGTGTGTATGCAGGTAAGACCGGATTTATCCAGTTCATGCAGGTATAGGTACAAATTCGATGCAGCTTCCGTAGTATTTCCTGTCTCAGAAAGAACCAGAATATTGCCTGTTATTTGTTTATCATTTGCCCTGTTATACCAAATATCCCTGTTTTTTCCGGAAAAAAAAAGGTATCCCTCTTTCCGGCGGTAAGGCAGAGAATCCATTTCTTCCGGATTATGAAAAAAAAGAGGTGTTTTCGGCGCATAATGGCTTGGCAGCATTCCGGGAGAATGAACAGGTTCATCCCGACTGCCTGTCGCTTCAGCAACCGGGCCGATTACGGCTTCCAATTGTTCCCGGCTTATTCCGCCGGGTCTGAGAATGCGGGGAACGGGAACAAGTTCCAAAACGGTGGATTCTACTCCTATCTTGCAGGGGCCGCCGTCTATGACACAGTCAATTTTATTTCCCAATGTTTCGATAACATGCTCTGCCCTGGTGGGGCTTAGCTTTCCAAAAAGATTGGCGCTGGGGGCTGCCACTGCCCCGGTAGAAAGAGTGATTAATTCCCGGGCAATGGGGTTGGAAGTGAACCGGATTGCCGCAGTAGATAATCCGGCGGTTGCCAAACCTGGAAGGCTGGGATGTTTGGGAAGAACAAAAGTCAGGGGGCCCGGCCAAAATGAACTGATAAGTTTTTCCAGGGATTCCTTATTCCGGGGCTCAAGACCGTCAAGAGATGTGGTTTTTTCGAGTGTTTCCAAAGAAGCGATGTGGATAATTAAGGGATCAAAACGGGGACGTCCCTTAACTTCAAAAACCCTGGCTAAAGCCTGGGTATTAAAGGCATCAGCGCCCAGGCCGTAAACCGTCTCTGTAGGAAAGGCAGAAAGACCGCCGTTTTTTAGAATTTCCGCCGCCCTGGCTATGTCCTCCGGAGAATTTGTCAACTCTATCACACTACGGCTCATCGTAATACTACTTTTTCCGAATCTCAGGGTGGTTCACCGCTGTTCGGGGAACGTGTCCTTCCAGTACTTCCCTGGCGTTCTCCGCTGTACGGGTTTTTAGTTCTGATACCGATTCTGCGCTGTAATAGGCACTGTGATCCGTCAAAACCACATTTGGCAGCGAAAGCAGGGGATGATCCGGCGGAAGAGGCTCCTTTTCAAACACATCCAGTCCAACAGAGGCAATTTTGCCGTTTTTTAACCCTTCCAGCAAAGCTTCTTCATCGAATACTGCTCCCCGGGAAACATTAACAAGTATCACTCGTTCTTTCATTTCTGCAATACTTTTCCGGTTCACACAATGCCTGGTACTTTCGTTTAAAGGAACATGAAAGGAAATAAAATCACTGGAACACAGTAATTCATCGAAAGAAACAAGCCGGGTTTTATTAAAAAGTTCCTGTCCAAAGGTTCCTTCGGTTTTTTTCTGTAAGGCTGCAAGTTTGCCTTCTCCCCTGGGGTCTGATATTAGGATGGCACTAAACGAAAAACCCTGGACTTTCTCCCAGAATGCCCTGCCGGTAGCGCCGAAACCGACAATTCCAAGAATACGGCCCGACATCCTGTTGATGGGCCGGTTGATATTCCAGAGTCCGGAGCGAACTGCCCGGTCTTTTTCCGGAATTGCCCTGATGCAGGAAAGAAGAAGGCCCAGGGTATGTTCTGCTACCTCTTCAATACAGTAATCAGGGACATTGGTTACCCAGATTCCCATTTCTTCAGCCGCCTGTAGATCGACATTGTCATATCCAATACCGTACCGGGAAATTACGCGGCAGCTGCCCAGAGTTTTTATTACCCGGCCTGTCATTGGGGCCTGGTTAAGGAGAATCCCCTCTGCCCCGTCACAGGCAATGATAAGTTCATCTTCCGTATGGCAGTCCGCAATAATTAGTTCATCATAGGGAAATATCCGTTTTTCTTCTTCCGAAGAGCCAAAACGGTCATCGCTTATTACTATTCTCATGGAACCCCTTTCTTGTTAGGATGTGTTATGAATTCAACTATAGAATACATACTTTTTGATTTGGATTGTACCCTCTATTCACGACATACAGGGATGGAAGAGGCAGTGAATAGCCGGGTTAATGATTTTATTGCCGATTACCTTAAAATGCCAAGGGAAGAATCATGGGCGCTGAGAAAGGAGCGGGTTTCGGTTTGTGGGTACGGCGTTACCCTTGAATGGCTGATGGCTGAACATGGCCTTGGCGGTGAAGAAATGGAAAAGTTCTATGCCTATATACACCCTGAAGATGAAGCGGAGCTACTTTCTCCGGATCCTTCCCTCCGTACTTTCCTGCTTTCCCTGAAAATTCCTATTGGAATACTTACCAATGCGCCCATAGAACATGCCCAAAGGGTAATGAAAAAACTTAAAATCGAAGATATTTTTAATACCATTTATGATATCCGGATGACCGATTTTAAGGGGAAACCCAATGCCGGAATTTACCGCCGGATACTGGAAGAGCTGGGAGTAACAGCCCCTTCCTGTATTTTGGTGGACGACGTACCCAGGTATGCAAAAGGTTTTATGGATATTGGGGGAATAGGTATACTTTTTGATGAGGATGACCGCCACCCTGAATACTCCGGTTATCGTATACAAAAACTCGAAGATTTATTAAAGCTGAATTGGCCGGACGGAAGTCCGTTGCTGCCGGCTGCCGCAAATGGTCATTAACGGCTTTTCAGAACTGCGTCAAAGGCTGCAATAAGTTTAGGTTCGTCCCAACGGATAGCCCCCACTACCCCGCCGATGATTTTTCCTTCCCGGTCGATGACAAAAGTAGTGGGAATAGATCTGGCTCCGTACTGGGAACCAATCCTGTTGTTCCTGTCCAGCAGCACAGGAAAAGTATAAGGGTTGTTCCTGATAAACTGTTGAACCGTGGCGGTATCCTCTCCCAAATCTACGGCCAGGATTTCCAGACCCTGATTTTTCAAGCGCTGGTATAACACTTCCATAGAGGGCATTTCGGCCCTGCAGGGAGGGCACCAGGTGGCCCAAAAGTTAAGAAGTACTACTTTTCCCCTATAGGAAGAAAGGGAGGCATTCCCCCCGGTTAAGAGAGGCAGGGAAAAATCTATTGGGTTTCTTCGTTCTTTTAGGATGGAGATTCCTGCATCGCGAAGAGTCCGTTCCGTTTCGGAAGAAACCTGGGCAGAGGCCTGGGACGTATAATACAGCAGAAGCGCAATACCCAGAGAAATGGCAATTATAGAGCCTGCCATAGTTCTCCGGTCTAAAAAGATCTTGTTCAAGATAATTCCTGTTTTTAATATTATAGTCTCTGGAGCAAATTTAGCCAAGCGGCGATGATCCTGAAAGGGAAAGCCTTGTTCTGGGCCCAATCAATGTACTGGTACTGCCAGTTTTGCAATACAATATTCAAGGCGGAAAAACGTCCGGTTAAAATAAGCAGTCCCATAAGAATAAGCAAAATTCCGCTGATTTTTTGTATTAATGGCAGCCTGGAGCGGAACCATTTGTCGCCGGAAAGAAAACGGTCTAAAAATGCCGCCGTCAGTAAAAAAGGAAGACCTAAGCCCAGAGAGTATACTCCCAGGTAAAGAGCGGCAATACCGGCCTTGCCGCTTTGTCCTGCCAGAAATAATACCCCTGCCAGAATAGGCCCAATGCAGGGAGTCCAGCCGGCACCAAAGGCCGCCCCGGCCAAAAAAGCCCCCGGCAGTCCGCCAAAAAAAGTTGAATTGGAAGATTTCCCGGTTATTTTTAACCGTCTTTCGAAATTCAGAAAGGATATAAAATTAAAAAGGACATTTAAGCCCAGGATGATCACGACAGCCCCTGCTGCAACCCTGATAAAGGCGGCCATTCCGCCCATGAGCAAAAACGCGGCGGACATGATAATGCTTAAAATAACAAAAACCGTAGTAAACCCAAAAACAAAACTGACGGTGGTAATCAGCAGGATGGATTTTTTCTGTATCCGGGTGCTTCCCAGAATGCCCAGATAAGACGGAATCAGGGGGAGTACACAGGGGGAAAGAAATGAAAGAATCCCCGCAGTAAAAACCAACAGGACCGAAGGATATTCACCCATGTATATAGTATGTAATTATGGTTTGGTTTTTTTAAAACGCCTGCTGTTGATCATCTTCAGGTTTCTTCTCCATTGCTATCAGCTTATTAATTATTTCCTTGTCATTTTCCTCTATGGCACGGACAATGTCAGCCGACATGGCGGCCAGGAAATTAATGTCGTAGCGGAGCTTGTCAGTCAATGACAACATCTCACCATAATCCGTTTTAACCGTAGAGCTGTGTTCCTGGACTTTTTCCAAAGAGGTAATAATTACTGTACTTTCAGCGGACAATTGGCTTAAAGTATCAATAAGCTGAGTCATGGTACCTGCAAAGCCGTTTATCTCCTTGGACATTTCATTAATCAGGTTGCCGGTATCACCGGAACGTTTGGATGTCGTGTTGATTCCCTTGATGATGTTTGACAGGGTTTGGGAGATACTCCTGGAATTTTCCCTGGTGGTTTCCGAAAGGCGGCGAATTTCATCTGCCACCACGGCAAAACCCTTGCCGGCTTCGCCGGCATGGGCGGCCTCTATGGCTGCATTCATGGAAAGCAGATTGGTATTGGACGCAATAACACTGATAATTTTAATTGCCGATGCAATACCGTCTATGGACTGGGAGATGCTTTGAACTGCCTGGATAGTCTCTTTCATGGCATCTTGGCCCTTTGCGGCATTTTCGATTAATTCCATAACGGATTCCCGTTTATGTCTTGACAGCTCGGAAGTGTTTTTTAGGGAATTTACTATTTTTTCCGTAACTGCCGAAGATTCATCCACAGAATCAGACTGAGTATTGATACTGGTGTTCAATTTTTCTACAAGACTATTTATCCTCTCGATCATGCCAAGGGCGCTGCGGATTTTTTCTTTTAGCTGTTGATTGATATAAACTGTGGTTTTTTTCTCGTCCTCCAGAAGCGCAAGAGTATAATGGGCGCAATTTTCAGGTTTGTTAAGCTTATTGAATATGGCTGTTGCCATTGATTGACAGCTTCCGTAACCGCAGGCTGTGCAGTCAAAAATATCCTCCTTGCTGAATTTTTTCATTTTTTTATAGATCTCGGTTACTTCAGCTTCATTGGGACGTTTTAAAGTGTGATTTCCCGACAGGTCAAGATAAGTCCTGTCATATAGACCGGGTTTCCAGAAACGGTTTAAAACGCCATGATATTTTCTGTATAGCCTATCCTGTTGTCTGGGATTAAGCTGTTTTTCCAGTTCGGAACTGCGTTTACGGACCGGACTTTCCAGTTCGTCCAGGGCTTTTTTGTTATTTCCCGTACCGGGGCCGCCATTACAACCCATTTCACAGTTCAGGCAGTCTACAAGCAGGGGGAACTCGATGCCCGGCCTGTCCAGCAAATGGGCAACCTCCTTTAGATAAGGATAGATTGTATGGGTTCCCTCGATCTTGCGGGTATTTCTCCTGATTCCCGGAACAAAACGCTCGGCTGTATCCAATAGGCCCCCGGGAGCGGAAAATGTTACCGCCCGTTCCGCCGGCGCACCGATATATTCAACGACTGGGTATTTTGAAAGATCAA
>JAIRRF010000333.1 GCA_031256115.1 Treponema sp. | reverse complement strand
AATTCAATACCAACATAGGCTATGCAGGTATGTCTTTATAAGCTATATATGTATACCATCATAGGCTATAATGGGATCCCCTTTTAAGCTAAGAGAGGGTACCACAGTAGGCTGGAATTTCAGGTAGACAGAAAGTCGGGGTGTAGTGGTATAATCAATATGCCGGAGGATGTTAATGAAAAAGATTGGTTTTATTATTGTTGGAATAATTATTGCCGGGTTATTTTTTAACAGCTGTGCCACCGAAACCGGAACCACCGGGCAATACACCTATGAGTTATTCAGGCTTACAAAGGCAAACTTTAACAGGGTTCCCCAACCGGAAACTGCAAATTTTAATGCCGGGAAAGCATTTAAAGATTCGTTAAGAAGATATTCTGTACAAAACCACGGTTCCGGAGTCGCGTCCCAGGGTGAAATTCGTTCGCTTTTGGTTAAACAAGGGGCAACCCGGGCCTATGCAAATAATGCAGTTAAATACTTGAACACCATCGGAAACAATGTTCTGTGGTTTAATTATGCACAGGACGACAGTTTTAATGTTGTATTGTATTTAGAAAAAATACAACAACGCTAACACTATGCTTGCCCCGCGGAGCCCAGAACAGATTTGTTCTTCTCCGCATACATCTTCTTAAGCTCGTCCCGGGCGGGGCCCATGTATTTCCGGGGGTCAAATTCATCGGGTTTTTCCGTAAAAACCTTCCGGAGTACGGCGGTCATGGCAAGCCTGCCGTCACTGTCAATGTTTATTTTACAGACCGCGCTTTTTGCCGCTTTCCGGAGCTGTTCCTCGGGGATTCCCACAGAATCGGGCAGCTTGCCGCCGAACTGTTCAATCATCTTTACATACTCGATGGGCACCGAAGACGCGCCGTGAAGGACTATTGGGAAACCGGGGATTTTCCTTTCGACTTCTTCCAGAATGTCAAAGCGGAGGGGAGGGGGGATTAAAATGCCTCCGGCGCCCCGGGTGCATTGCTCAGGTTTAAATTTAGTCCTGCCGTGGCTGGTACCGATGGATATGGCCAATGAATCGACTTTGGTTTTGTTTACAAAATCAATTACCTCTTCCGGCTGGGTATAATGGCTCTCTTCCGCTTCTACTTCGTCTTCCACTCCTGCCAAAACCCCCAATTCCCCCTCGACCGATACATAATCCTTCCGGGAATGGGCAAAATCCACAACCTTCCTGGTCAGGGATACATTTTCGTCGTAAGGTTTACCGGAACCGTCGATCATAACACTTGAAAAACCGGATTCAATACAATCCTTACAGAGTTCAAAGGTGTCCCCATGGTCCAAATGAAGGACAATCGGGATGTCATAACCCAGTTCGTGGGCATATTCTACGGCACCCCGGGCCATATGCTTTAATATATTCTGGTTGGCGTATTTTCTTGCCCCGGAAGATACCTGGAGGATAACCGGAGATTTGGTTTCCACACAGGCCTGGATAATAGCCTGAAGCTGTTCCATATTGTTAAAATTATAGGCCGGAACGGCATATCCCCCGGAGACGGCTTTCTTAAAAAGTTCCACTGTATTAACAAGGCCCAATTCCTTATAACTGGTCATGTATTGCTCCTTTACCTAAAGAATAGATTTGATAAAGTATAGTAGAATATTACAAGAGGGTAAAGAGCAGAAGATGAAAAAACGAAAATTGCTTGTAAAGGCATTTTTTGCGGTTTTGATTATTGGTCTGTTCTCCGCAGCGGCGGTCTTTTTGTCCCGGGAACCGATTATTTTGGTAACGGATACATCATTTACAAATTTATATGGAGTATACCGCGGGCGGCTGAAACAGCTTTTTCTTTCGATAAGCCTGTTTCGGATGATAAAAACCGTCAGTATTGCCGAAGGGGCAGGACCCGATTTGGTTGCCCATGGAGCCGCAAGTCTTTCCAGACGGCCCCTGGCGGTGTTTTTCCCCTACCGTTTCCGGGAAGGAGCCCGGCGTTACCTGAAAGACAGGCCCGGCTCCCCGGTAGTAATCCTGGGAGGCCGTTACCGGGGGGATTTAGGCGGCGGGGTTTATGATAAGGGGCAGATACTTGGCGGCTTGGCGGAACCTCTCTGGATCTGTACTGACACGGAGACCGATTTGTACCGGGCCGGGTTTATTGCAGGTAAGTTGGCCCGTTTTGAAGAAATTGAAAGACGGGAATTAAAACTGCGGCAGGAAAATGAAGCTCAGGATAAAGATGTTAATAATGGCGGTGAAGATAATAACGAAGAAGATTCCATTGAAGATTCCGAAGAATACCTCATTGAAGACCCTGTAACCAAAGTCGCTCAACAGGGAATATTATTGTTTTTTCAAAAAAGAATTAATGAAGCGGAGATAGCCGCCTTTAAAAAGGGAATGGGGGATTATTGGACCGAAGACCAGCTTTTTTTCTTCGTCTCTGAAGAGATAGAGATTCTTTGTGCGGTAATTATGGGTAATTTCAATTTTAATCGTGAAGAAAACCTCGGCTCCCTGGTTCTTTTTACCTGGATGGACCCTGTCCTGATTCCAAGGAAAACCATGGCTCTCTTTGATGATTCCCCCTGGGTACAGATTAAGCCGGCCCTGGCTATTTTAAAAGAAGGAAAGGCGGGGTTAATAAGCCTTATCCCGTCTGAAATTACGATCTTTGGGAGGGATGAAAAACAAAAAAGTAAAAAAATTGAAATTCAGGGAGTAAAAACACTTATATATTCGAAGGAAAACACTGATAATTAAAGTAATAATCAAAGGGTTTGACAAAGATTAGAGAAAGAATTATAATTATAGCTGATTTCATTTTTCTGGAAAAAAAACCAGGCGGGTTCCCGGTTTGGAGAAAGGAGTATAATAATGAAACAAGGTAGTTTAAGAGTCTTTTGGCTGGTGTTACTGGCAGGATTGGCTCTGGCGGCATTTGGTCAGGATCTTACCGTAAATCTGGAATCAAGGGTCATCGAGAGTTTTCATAATTCTGAAGATGGTTTATATGTATGGCGTAAAGATGCCAGCCGTTATGCAGTGGGTAAGGAGCCGACGGATAAGGATAATCCGGCTTTTGCCAATATGGGGCTTGAAGGCGGGGACTTTTACCCCAAACTTAGCTATTTTGAAGTTTGGCCCAATGCCCTGTACAGGAACAGCCGGGATGTCAAAGATCTTCGGTCCATGGGTATTTGGGGTAAATTTAAACGGATGGGATACAATTGGTTAGACATTTATCCCACCCTAAAATCCGAGGGGGAAAACGCCCAACCCTACGAAATTCCCCTGATGGGTCGAACCAGGGAATTGGATATGTGGGTCTGGGGCTCCAGGATGAATTACTACATGGAAATATTTCTAAGGGATGAACAGGGCCGGATTCATGTACTAAATTTAGGGAATCTCAATTACGAGGGCTGGAAAAATCTCAAGGTCAAACTGCCTTCCCACATACTCCAGCAGCGTCGAATTTATCTGGATCCTACTTCTGCAAACACCATAGGCGTTGCAGACAGAAATTCCATTTATTTAAAATTTGTAAAATTCCGTGTTTGGACTTCTCCCAATGAGCAGGCCGGTAATTTCTATCTTTATTTTCACCAATTTAAGTCATTGACCGATACCTATGGGGTGGTCTTTGACGGCGATGAAATGAGCGACCCGGACTGGATTAGGGAACACTGGGAATCAAGCAATTCCGGAAACTAGAATAATTAAGGAGACTGGAAATGAAGCGTTTTATATTTACCGTTCTTATTGTATTGTTTGCAGCCGGTAGTGGTTTTGCACAGGCTGCTGGTGATCCTGATGTCCAGCAATTGGGTGTTATGGAAGCCCAGATGAAGCTGAAAGAAATTTCATTGGATAAATTTGAATACGAAGGTTATTGGCGGGTTCA
>JAIRRF010000254.1 GCA_031256115.1 Treponema sp. | reverse complement strand
GTTAGGTGCAGGGAGCAAACCCCTCCTTTTTTCTTAACAGAGGGGGAAGCCCGGCGGCGAGGGGGAGGGACTATTTGAGCCGCCGCCAACCGGCACCGGAGTACGCTTGGATTGAAAGGTAAAGCGGTTCTGGGTGGGCAGATTGAAGGGAAATGCCCACGGTGTTTTTATTTCCAGCTAATGTTATGGCCTAGGATTAAAAAAATATAGGTTTCTTACGGTATGTCTATTGAATGTGTGCGGGTCTGGGCAGAGGGCAGGTGACAGAGAATTTATTTTTTTGGTTTTGAAACAATGTTCTTGTCGGTCTGCCCTTGCCCAGATCTGCACAACCATTGGAATTAATCCCTTGGTTCCGGATTTTTACATTTGAGAACAGCCAGAACCGCCGTAGGTGGTCTTTTAAAAAAGCATTTTCATTTTTTCGTAATGCGATAATATTATGAAATCCAAAAACAGCCTTATAGCGGCTTTGGAAGCGTGTGTGGAAGAATGGTACGGCAACAGGGATAGAGGCCGGTCTACGGCCCGTTATTAGCTACATTCGGGGGTATTTATTTGGAGGTCAGTGAAGTCAAAAAAAGCCGTTTTTGATCTTCAGTTTCCGGATTAGAAAAAAATGTTATCAAATATGACATCAATTTTTGATAATAAAAGGGATTTACAAATAGCAATTAAAAATAATAGGTATTGACTTAATTCCTTATCCTGTATAGAATTAGAGTAATTGGGAGTACTAAAGAGTAAGTGAGAACAAGAGCGGGAAAACATTCCAGACCTTTCCCGTCAGAACTAGCCCGCCCCTTTACCAGCCAAATACTGTTAATTGTATGACGGACTCAGTGGCAAATTATGGTATGTATGGGAAAAGCATACTTTATCGCATGTACGTCCGGGTGTTCCTGGGTGAATAGGAGGCGCAGGATTTTTAATGCTGCGCCTCCCTGGTTTTTAGGAACACCCGGATGCCTGTGCGGTAAGATGGGATTTTGAGTAGCAGGATTGCAGTTTGCAGGCATGGCGCCCTCTCTTGTTTTTTGATATAGTATTGTGGTATACCATAGCGATATGGTACGGGAAATAATAGCTTCGTCTGCAGCAATGCAATAGCGATGAATGAGAGAATAAGGGCCATTTTTTATGGAAAATAATTGTAAAAACATTGGACATTACCAGCCATTAGCCGGTGCAATCATTGAAGAACTAAAAACAATCGTTGGCAAGGGCCATGTCATTACCGAGGGTGAAAAGCTTGAAACCTATTCCCACGACGAGACCGATGCCCAGGAATACGGGCACAGCCCCGATGCGGTGGTTCTTCCCTCCAGCACCGAAGAAACAGCCGCTGTTGTAAAGCTTGCTAACCGGGAAAGGATCCCCATAACGCCCAGGGGCGCAGGTTCGGGTTTATCCGGAGGGGCTATCCCCGAATACGGAGGTATCGTTGTTTCTCTGGAACGGATGAACCGCCTTATCGAAATAGACCGGGAAAACATGACGGCGGTGGTGGAAGCGGGGATGGTTACGAATGACTTTGCCCAGGCTGTAGAGGAACAGGGGCTTTTTTTTGCCGGTTATCCCATGAGCCTCCAGACCTGCTTTATCGGCGGCAATATAGCGGAAAATGCCGGCGGCGGCAAGGCGGTAAAGTACGGTGTGACCGGTCGTTATATTCTGGGCATTACCCTGGTAACGCCCCTGGGAGAAATAGTAGAACTTGGAGGAAAGATAGCAAAGGATGTTTCCGGCTACGATTTAAAATCTTTAATCATCGGTTCCGAAGGAACTTTGGGCATCGTTACCAGGGCAATAATCCGGCTTATCGGCCTGCCCACATCAAAGTCGGATCTTCTGGTACTTTTTAAGACGCCCAAAGAGGCTATAGACCTTGTGCCGGAAATTCTCTGCCGGGGTGTTACCCCCACAAGCATCGAATTTATGGACATGCTTTCGATACAGACCAGCTGCAAATACCTTAACGAAAGCCTCCCCTACGAAGATTGCGGCGCCATGCTTCTTATTGAGCTGGACGGCTCCAACCCCAATCAGGTTGAGGCGGATCTAATAGAAACCGGGAAATTATGCGAAAGCCGGGGGGCAATGGAAGTGTATGTAGCTGAAGACAGGAACAACATAGAACGGATATGGAATGTCAGGAGGAATATTGCCGAAGCTTTTAAGGTTTATAGTCCTGTCCAGAGCCTGGAAGACATTGTGGTTCCCATTGCAGGAATTCCCGGCATAATTCCTGAACTGGAGGGGCTGGGAAAAAAATATGGTATGCAAATCCCCTGCTACGGCCATGCCGGTGACGGCAATCTCCATGCTACCCTGGTAAAAGACCCTGATATGAGTATGGAAGACTGGAAAAAAAACGAAAAAGCCTGCCTGCGGGAACTCTATGAAATTACCAAAGCGGCGGGAGGCAAAATATCCGGCGAACACGGCATCGGCATTAAACGCCGGGAGTTCCTTAAAGACCTGGTAAGTCCCGGAGAACTGGAACTCATGAAATCCTTAAAACAGGCCTGGGATCCGAACAACATCATGAATCCCGGAAAAATATTTATTTAACGCTGAAACAGCATTGAATTATTTCCGCTCTTTCATAGGTACATAGTCATGCCGCTTCTGGACGCACTTATAGGCCGGCCGGATTATTCTTCCTCCGGCGACTAGTTCTTCCAGTCTGTGGGCGCACCAGCCGGCGACCCGGCTGATGGCAAAGATGGCAGTAAATAAATCCGTGGGGATTCCCAGCATTCTGTACACAAAACCGGAATAAAAATCCACGTTGGTGCAAATCATCTTGTCGGAACCTTTTACCTTTTTAAAAACCTCCGGGGCAAGGCGTTCAATAAGTTTATAAAGATTAAATTCGCCGGTTAGTTTTTTTTCCTCTGCCAGAAGGGCGGCTTTGTTCCGCAGCAGCCAGGTCCGGGGATCGCTTTTGGTGTACACCGCATGACCCAGACCGTAAATAAGCCCCGTACCGTCTCCGGCATTTTTCCGGAGGATCTTTTCCAGGTAATCCGCCAGCTCCCCTTCATTGTCCCAATTTTTAACATTATTTTTGATTTCTTCCATCATCTGCATAACCTTGATATTAGCCCCCCCATGTTT
>JAIRRF010000282.1 GCA_031256115.1 Treponema sp. | reverse complement strand
ACGGCGGAAACCAGGAATATCGCAGGAAGCATATAGATCATCAGCCAGGACGCAAACTTTGCCTCTGCTGCATGCTTCATCCAAAGAAATCGTCTCAGTTTTAAGGGGCCAGGACCCGGACTGTTCCAGGATCTTCTCCCTGGCTTCATCTATTGTATCCACCGTAAGAAGCTTCATGTACAAACCGCCTCTTCACTGCCATAGGAACGCAGATACTGTCTTAGCCGCGGGTTGGTTCCAGGGGAAAAGATTTCATCGGCGCTTCCCTGGGCTTCGATTCTTCCCTTATCTATAAAAAAAACCTGACCGCAAAGGCGTTTTATTTGCGGTATCTGGTGGCTGATAAAAATCCATATGATGGGATCTTTTTTCTGGGCTTCCAGGATCATGCCTTCGAATAGTTCCAGGGAGTCCAGATCCATGGCGGCCATGGCCTCGTCAGCAATGATTAACCTGGGTTTAAAAATGAGCGCCCTAAGCAAGGCAAGTTTTTGCTGTTCACCTCCGGAAAGGCTCCTGGCCTTTTGTTTACCTTTCTCGGAAAAACCCATCATGGCCAGATATTCGGCAGTAAGTTTTGGATCCGGCTGTATCTTCCGGAGTTTTAGGGGGTACACCAGATTATTATATACTGTTTCATCCATCATATAGGGCTTACGGGAAAGAAAAGTTATGTCTCCGGGATTCAGTCCCTCAGGGTCTATCCTGCCCTGGTCAGGTTCAAGGAGCCCTGCCGCAAGGCGGGCCAGGGTTGTCTTGCCGGATCCATTGGGCCCCACCAGACCGTAAATTCCGGGTTCTGAAACAACAAGCTTCTTAATGGAAAGGGAGAAATTACCCAGTATCTTTTCAACCCCGGTGAGCGTCATGGTTTCTAAAGATTTTCCTCCTCTACTCTATCTTTGTGAAGAAGATCCGAAAGGGACTGGAGTACAAAGGCAATTGCCAGAAGCAGAACCCCCAGGGTAATGCCCTGGCCGAAATCCCCCGTATTGCGGAGCATGGAAATGGCGGTGGTCATGGTTCTGGTATAATACTGGATATTTCCGCCAACGATCATCACCGCCCCTACTTCGCTGATGGCCCGGCTGAAAGCTGTTATGACAGCAAAATAAATTTCCCCGCTCATCTCTTTTATTAAAAGAAACTGGGTCTGAAGCCGATCCGCTCCCATGGTCTTTGCAAAGGCCCGTATGGCCGGGGCGGAGCGGGAAGCGTAGGTATAAACCATGCCGCAGATTATGGGAGTAATGATAAAGACCTGGGCAATCACCATGGCCCGGACAGTAAAGAGAATCCCAAGGGCTCCCAGGGGCCCCCTCCTCATTAAAAGAAGGTACACCACCAGTCCCGCCACCACCGGGGGTGTTCCCATAAGAGTCCGGCATAATCTGACCACGATGCGCTTTCCGGGGAACTGATTTTTTTCCAGAAGCAAACCCAGAATAATCCCCAGAAACGAAGCAATAAAAGTCGATGCCAGGGACATCCTAAGGGTAACGCTAATGATCCCAAAAATCTCTGAATAAAAAATGGCTAAGCCCCCGGAATAGTAATGATCTTCCTATTTGTTTGCCTTGGCATTAGGGGTAAAAAGGGCCTGGCCGAACTCCTTTTTGCCGTAGTTGCCTATGAGTTTTTGGGTTGAATCCTTGATCATCCATTCCGCAAAAGCCTGGCCTCCCGCAGCATTAATTCTGGGATGCCTGACGGGATTTACCGCAATTACCCCGTAATAATTTAAAAGATCCGTTGCCTTTTCGCATACGGCGGGAAGCACGATCCTTTTATTCCTGGATTGGGTAAGCCAGGTAGCCCTGTCTGTAAGAGTATAGGCTTTTAATTCATAGGCCATCTGCAAGGTGGCGCCCATGCCCTGGCCCGCCGAAGTATACCTCCCCAGGCTCCTGACATCCAGCCCCGCGGCCCTCCATAGACTAAGTTCCATCCTATGGGTTCCTGAATCGTCTCCCCTGGATACAAAAGGAAGGTTTTTGGAAGCAATATCTTTCAGGGTTTGGATCACATTCGCATTACGGCGGATGGCCTTTTGGTCCGGCCCCACAATAAGAAAGTCGTTGTACATTACATCATAACGCCTTACACCGAAGCCATCCTGTACAAATTTGATCTCATCCGCTTTAGCATGGACAAGGAGCACATCAGCATCGCCGTCCTGTCCCATTTTTAGGGCCGCGCCGGTTCCTACCGCAATGGTCTTAACCTGCCATCCGGTTTCCTGAGTAAATACCGGTAGAAGGTAATTAAGCAGCCCTGAATCCTGGGTACTGGTTGTGGTAGAAAGTGTGATAGTTCCTTTAATGGGAACCCCCCGGCTGCTTTGGGCGCCCAACCCCGGTACTAAACCAAAAGAAAGCGCCGATAAAAGAGCAGCAAACAAAATAATACGGAAAGAAATGGTTTTTTGCATAGTTTTCTCCTTTACACAATGGTAGGCAAGGGCGTTTCCACCCATACCCTGCCGTTCCACCGGGCATAACCCTAAAACTATTAAAAATAGTTTTATGAGCCGTAGCACCGGGAAATCGGAGTTGTAATGAGTATATCATTTTTTTTATATAAGTCAATCAATTAACAACCTCATCCGCTCTGCGCTAAACTTGACCCGCTATTTTGCTCCCTAAAAATCCGGCAAAGGGGCAATACAGGACTGCCAAAACAGATGGGGGAATCCGACTCGCAGCCTCCGCACGGCTTTTTGCATCATATTGTTTTATATGCCGTGCGGCTTTTACAAGAACCTATTATTTTACTTTTTTTCCCTGGTCTGCTCGTCGGGGAAGCCCATAATGTTTTTGCAGCCCCGCACTGCCCCTTTGCCGGCTTGCTTCGGCATTCTATGGGTCAAGTTTAGCGCAGAGCGGACGGAGTATGTTGTTTTGGTAAGGTATTTGTCTCAGGGTACAGACCCACATATTTTACCGGTAAAGCTAATAAGACGCGCCGCAGAGCGGCGGGGTATGTACCCTTCGCATACATTCGGCATTCATTATTGCTGGATTTAATGGGTAGCTGCGGGTATACTGTTATGAAATGAAAATACTTGTGATCGGTTCAGGAGGCAGGGAACATGCCCTGGCCTGGAAACTGGCAAAATCAGAAAAAGTAGAACGAGTTTATGCCGCTCCCGGTAACGGCGGTACCGCGGCTGAGGAAAAATGCGAAAATGTGGAACTATGGTGCAAAAGTTCGGCGGGTCAGGATACGGTGAATGGGGATCCGGCAAAAGAGGAAACCCAGGAGGCTCTAATCAGTTTTGTAAAAAAAGAAGGTATTGATTTAACGGTGGTTGGCCCCGAAGCGCCCCTGGCGGCGGGTATTGCGGATCGTTTCCGTGCTGCGGGGCTTTCTATTGTGGGGCCCGGTGCGGCGGCTTCCCGGCTGGAGGCAAGTAAGGCCTATGCCAAATCCTTGATGGAGAAGTACGGAGTCCGCCGGGCCCAATCGGTTACCTATGATACCCCAATGGAAATACATAAAGCGCTGCAAATTCATTATGGAAATCAAAACAAAGGTTCAATTAGTCCCCTGGTGATAAAAGCCGATGGTCTTGCGGCGGGCAAAGGGGTGGCAATAGCGGAGGATCTGAATACTGCTGAAACAACGGTAAACGACTTTATGGAAAAGGGTATTTTGGGCGATGCCGGAAAGGTCATTGTCCTGGAAGAATTTCTTAGGGGGCCGGAAGTATCAATATTGGCCGCAGTAAGTGTTTCCGGAGGCAGGGGAATCATCCTTCCCTTTGTTGCCGCCAGGGATCACAAGCGGCGTTATGACCATGATCAGGGACCTAATACCGGGGGAATGGGGGCAATTGCTCCGGTCCCGGATTTTACTGCGGATCTATTTAATGATTTCGAAACGGCAATTCTAAATCCCACTTTGCAGGGCCTTTTGACGGAGAATTATGATTACCGGGGCTTTATCTTTTTTGGCGTTTTAGTACAGAACGGAAAATGCTATCTTTTGGAATACAATATCAGGCTTGGAGATCCGGAAACCCAGGCAGTGCTGCCCCTGATGGATTCCGATTTTGCCGGTCTTTGTCGTGCAATAGAAAACGGTACATTAGGGGAATTCCGCCTTTCCTGGAAACCCGGCGCTGTCTGCGCTCCGGTTGCTGTAGCCTCCGGTTATCCGGGCGATTATCAAAGGGGAGATCCAATAACCGTTAATAAAACAGCCTTTGCCGGGACAGGAGCCGTCTTTTTTGCCGCCGGAGCCGTCCGCGGCCCCGGAAACGCAGCGGAACCGGACTTATACAGCGCCGGCGGCCGGGTACTGGCCGTGTCGGCCCATGGGGTCAACGGGGCCGATGCCCGGGAAAGGGCCTATAAGTCCCTGGAGGCAGTTCACTTTGAAGGAATGGATTACCGCCAAGATATCGGTACTAATTATTGCTAGATGATCATGGCTTTTTTTACGGACACTCATGGTGTCGCTTTTCTTTACGCATGTCATGCGGACCTTCGGTCCGCGAGTGCAAGGAAAATTTAATATGACGCCCCCACGAGGCGGCGTGTAAATGCGCCTACCGTAAAGCAGAGACCCCCTGCAAAG
>JAIRRF010000227.1 GCA_031256115.1 Treponema sp. | reverse complement strand
AGTTGCCTCCCAGGCAGGTTTTATCCATGTGGATGGCGCCGCCATAGCTTCCGCCTATATTAGGGACCTTTTACTCCATGACAGGAATATTACGCCCCTGGACATGGCCCTTCGACAAGCCTCCTTCGCTGCAGCATACAGGACCGCCAGGGAAGGAGGGGCGGATTATTTTTTGATTATTTCGGTGAACGAAAATGAACGGGACCTTTCTTTAAAGGGAGAATTATTCGTGGGCCGAACCGGATCCCCCGCAAGAACCTTTAACGCATTCCGGACCGGACCGGACAGACTCCGTAATACCGGCAGGAACATCGTCGATCAACTTGGCGCTGCACTTCCTTTCCGGAGCGAGTTAGCCCTTAGGCGGGCGGGACAGGGCCTAATAAACAAGGGCAGGGCCGACGGAGTAAAAAACGGTAATGTCTACGATATTGTAAAGAAAGGCCGGGTTTCCATAAAAAATGACGGTATCGGGCTGCTCTACACCCCCGGGGATATTGTTGGAACAATCACTGTCAGTGAAACCGATGAAGAAGTAGCCGCCGGATCATTAACCCGTAATGGTTTTTACGACCGCATAGAACCGGGGGACGAAGTAATCTTACAAAAAGAACAAACTGCCCCCGCTCCAAGCCCGCCCGCGGCTGATCCGGAACTGCGGGCTCTGCTGCGCTTGCTGCGCTAGGAATTGTTCGGAGAAGCCGGAGACACCGAAGCCGCATCAACCATGAAACAATTTATATTTCGTATAACAAGCCTGATGTTCGGACTTTTCCTGTATGCCCTTGGAGTTGTTTTTGCGATACAGGCAAATATCGGATATGCCCCCTGGGCTGTTTTTCATGTGGGCTTGTCACATAAAACGGGCCTAAGCATCGGCACAGTAACCATATTAACCGGTGTAGTTATTGTAGCGTTGGTTATTGTTTTATCGGAAAAAATCGGCCTGGGAACCTTGTTAAATATGATCTTCATAGGTGCATTTACTGATTTAATTTTCGTAATCAACATCATTCCAAAGCAGGAGAATTTTGTAACAGGTACAATATTGTTGATCATTGGATTATTTGTCGTTTCCGTAGGATCATATTTTTATATCAGATCGGGTTTAAGCGCCGGCCCCAGGGACAGTTTAATGGTTGCCATAAACAGAAAAACAAGGCTGCCCATAGGCCTATGCCGCAGCATACTGGAATTAACCGTAACATTTGCAGGATGGCTTTTGGGCGGAATGGTCGGAATTGGCACGGTAATTTCCGTAATAACAATAGGTTTTTTTATTCAGTTTACCTTTGCCCTTTTTAAATTTGACCCAAAGGCCGTAAAACATGAAACATTGCAAGAGACATATAACCTGTTAAGAAACCGTTAAAAAACCCAATGCCTCCAATGGATCCAGTTTCGGGAAGTATTCAAGACCGACATAACCCTTGTATCCGGCTTTCTGTATTTGAGAAAACACAAAAGGATAATTGAGTTCGCCATTTTGCAGCTCCGCACGGCCCGGCAATCCGGCAGCATGGAAATGGCATATTTTTTCTATATTGGCAGTAATGGTATTTACGATATTTCCCTCCATTATTTGTTGATGGTAGATATCGTAAAGAACTTTTACACAGGGAGAATTAACTTCATCAATAATCTGAAACGCCTCCGAAGACTGCCAGAGGTAATAGCCCTTATGATCGATGAGCGTATTCAACGGCTCAATAGCCAGCGTTACACCCGTTTTTTCCAGTATAGGAACACATTCCTTTAACCCGTCAACAATGCTTTTATGCTGAAGCCGGCGTTCCTCTCCTGTATCATCGCCGGTTTGGCTGATAAGAATCCCGCAATCCAGCGCTGCCGCTGCCTGCAAGGAATCGCGAAGCCCTTTTTTGTATTCCTCTCTTTGTGCGGGATCGGTAAGGCTGATAAATTTTGTACACATGGCCGCTATTTTTAGATTCGCTTTTTGGGCTGTCCTTTTTATTGTATCCAGATCCCTGTCCCACCAGGCCCAGAATTCAAAAGCCTGTACTCCTGTTTTTTTACAGTTTTCAATACACTCGGTATCCGGAGGGGAACCTCGGCCTGTTTGGGCCTCGGCGGGTGGTTCCGTACCTTTAAAAACTGCATCAATGCACACAGAAAAATTCATAAACACCTCAATTATTATGTTTTAAACATCCGGCTTGTCCACCAAAGCGGACATATCTCCTCCCTCCCTGAAGCGGAGTACATTTACCATAAAAATATTCAGCTTGTTTACAATATTCGGCGGAAGGAGGTTGCCGTCCACTTCTACTGAAAGAACAGGATAGTTCCGTTCCCTGGCCCAGGGGGTAAAAAGCCCTTCGATGACCCGGCCTATAAGACAGGCAAAGGGGCTGATGTTGACAATTCCCGAATAGCCCTGTTCCATTGCGGTGGCGGCGACTCCGCTGGAGACGGAGATTTCCGACTGCAATTCCAGGTTAACAAAATGTTTTTCGGTATTGGCCATAATCCGGTGCATATCACGGGGTGAATGGGGAATCAGGCCGGTGGGCTCCAGAATAGACAGTACCTTCTTTTCCACCGAATGTTTCCACCATTCTTCGATACCCAGCATTTTTAGTTCCCGCCAGGGTTTGGAAAAAAGACCCAGGTTCCCGATTCTAAACCGGGGACGGGCCTGCTTTTCCAGGGCGATGAGTTTTTTTAATTCACATTCCCGGACAAAGTCCAGGTAATGGATCCATTCGCCGATACTTGCTACCTTTACAACGATGCCCCGGCTGCTCATTAAATCAATTAATTCCCCCACGGCAAAATCGTCCCGGCGCACATAGATCTCTCCCACGACCAAAACCCTGGGACAATCCGCCAGTTTCCGTTTCAGGGGTATTCTCTTTAGATCCGCCGCCACTTTTTTAAGGTGATTCCATGCCTGCTTTGGTTTGTGCTCCACGGTCTGCATCAGGGCCTTCCAGGATTTTTCAAATTCCGCCAGGGCCGACTTTGGATCCGCCGCCGTTGCCTGAAGGGCGCATTGCACATCTTTCAGGTAATCGGAAAATACCAGGCCCTTCCACATTTCCCTGGCAAAGTTCGGCCCAAGTTCGGTATAAGAATTGTCCGACGAAAGAATAAAGATCACCACATTTTCCAGCCGCATGTCCCGGAAAAGATTTTCGTAGAACACATAGTACTGGCCGGTTCTGCAGGGCCCTGTGGTGATCGGCACAAATAACAGGTATAGCTCATCCTTGCGGTACTTTTCGCTGAAGAAGAATTGCAGGGCGCTTCCCAGCACCAGATGACTGGGAACGCACTCCTTCCCCGAAGCATGGGCCCGGGCAAGCTGGACGGTCTTACCCGTTGCCACCGGCATGGCTTCGGCATTCATCCCCATGCTTCGGATTGCCGCTCCCACATATTCGGTGGAGATAGCTCCCATGTTGGATAAAAGTATCCGTACCCGCGGGTTGTTCCGGATGGGAACCCGTTCTCCGGTTTTTTCATTATCAATTCGAAGCTGCTCTTCCACGATTGCAGTTGAATCATAGACAAACTTCCAGCCGTTGCTGTAGCGTTCATCTTCAATTTGATTTTTCTTGGACCGGTAACCGTCAATGATGTCCAGGAAGGCTTCCACCCTGGTATCTATGCCGGCATCGGCGGAATGGGAATCCAGTTCCAGTACCAGGAAGGGTTTTTGCCCCATAATCCATTTCAGATAATGCAGAATAAACGAATCGGGGGCACAGGAAAAGTTGGTGATAAAGCTTACATAAATATCATCTTCTTTTTTGAGGAACTCCGCCGCTTTAACATCCTGTTGTCCGTAGTACCAATACATGTTGGGAAAATTAACTTCCTCAACCGATTCAATGGGAAGTACGTCAAAGGGAATAACTGAATAGCCCCGGGTGACAAATTTCCGGGGGATCCCCATATTGGCTTCGGCGGTAAAGGCATTGTAGGGCCTGCCCAAAAGTGCAATCGTCGGCCTTCCGGCGCTACGGGCTTCCTTCAGGGCTTCTTCGCCAAGAGTCCGTGCAGCCCGGTAGTATTCATGCTGTTTGGTCATGGCGGCGGAAAAAGCCGCCCTGGTTTCTTTTTCGTCTATGCCAAGCCGGGCGGTCATCTCACAAAATAACTCCAGGGCTTTTTCTTCGCCGAATTTAAAACTAACAATCAACGGAAGCCAGCGTTTTTTTTCCACATCCGGAAAAGCTTTTTCTATATAGTAAGGAAGGCCCTGCGTAATAGGACAAAAGCATGCGTGCACATCTTTTTCGTAGCTGGGCATATCCCGAAAATGGGACAACAGTACATAGTCGGCTCCCTTGTCCAGACAGTCCTGTACCGCTCCGTGGGCAATTTCCGCCGGAAAACAATAGGTCGATTCAGCCCGGGCAACCCCTTCGTGAATTACCTCGGTGGAAAGGATTGTCCTGATTCCCAGTTCGTAAAAAAACCAGGAGTACAGGGGATAAAGAGAATGTGTTGAAAAAGCCCGCGGAATACCCACAGTAAAATTCCTTTGCATCTCCGCGTCTTTGAGTGAACCCTCTTCCGGAATTTCCGGTGCAGCGTATTCTTCGTACATCAATTTTTGCCACTTTTCTACATAGTCAATAACCGGCAAATCTTTTACTGCTTTCCGCATATTGGTGTACTTGTTACAGCGGCCCCCGAACATATATTTATTTCCCGCCACAGCAAGAACCTGGATCGGACAGAAATTATCGCAGCTTTTGCAGGTAAAAA
>JAIRRF010000154.1 GCA_031256115.1 Treponema sp. | reverse complement strand
AAACTGTTAGGGGGTGGTGCCTGATATGTTTGAATAACTTTTCGGACAACCACTCCCTGCTTTATGTTCGTAAAGTCTGCTACCGTTTTTTCAGGTATTTTCTGATGTCCAGGGCCACTGCAACAATGATAATTGCCCCCTTTACAATCTGCTGCCAATAAGGCGACATATTAATAAAGGTAAGGCCGTAGTTGATTACACTGAAAAGCAATACCCCTATAACAATTCCCGGTACGGTACCTATACCGCCCATGTTGGAAACGCCCCCTACTACACAGGCGGCAATTGCATCCAGCTCATAGCCTGTGCCATAGTTATTTGTAGCGCCGCCGGTTCTGGCCGCTTCCAGGGTTCCACCCAAACCATAAAGCATTGCAGCCAAGGTATAAACGACCATCAAGGTTCGTTCTACATTTACCCCGGAAACTCTTGCTGCCTCCGGATTGCCCCCGATGGCATAAATATTTTTGCCATAGGTGGTTTTATTATAGAGGATGTAAATAAACACCGTAACCAGAAGAGCAATAATAACAATATAATTGATTGGGAATTTCCACATTTCTCCGGAAAACCCGGGGGGATTCGGCCCCAGTACTAGTCCGTGTCCTTCCAGATAACGGATAGAGTTAGACCCAAGAGTACTAAATCGCGAATCTAAACCGCCAATAGGCTGGGCGCCATAAGGGGGACGGTCGAAATACAAAGAACAGGCACCCCAGACCGCTACCATGGACCCAAGGGTTGCAATAAAAGCGGGGATTTTTAATTTAGCGGTAATCCAGCCGTTAATAAAGCCAAAAACACCGCATACCAGCATGGCGATAATGATAGGAACTATTAATGGCAATTCAGCCAAATCCGGGTACATACGCCGGGAATAGGTTAATGACTGGAGCAAAGAAGCGGAAATAACCGCCGCCAGGCCAACCTGGCGCCCGCAGGAAAGATCAACACCGGCGGTAATAAGAACACCGCCCATGCCCATGGCAATAATAATCCTGGTGGAAGACATGTTCAGAATATTTATTAAATTGCTCCAGGAAAAGAATGGCTGCCCTCCGCGGAAAACCACAGAATAAATATGAATCATTATAATCAATCCAATAAACACCAGAAAAATAGCACGTTGGACGGCAAAACTCCTGATGTCTTTTGCACTGATGTCAAATTTAAACTTTTTTTGTTCCATAGGTTTCTCCTACATGAATTTAGTTGCCAAACGCATAATTTCTTCCTGGGTAGTGTCTTTAGCTTCCACTATACCGGCGACTTTACCCTCGCACATGACCATAATCCGGTCCGAGATTCCCAAAAGTTCGGGCATTTCAGAGGTGATCATTATTACAGTTTTTCCTTCTTTAGCCAGCCCTATGATGATGTTATAAATTTCATATTTTGCCCCGACATCTATGCCCCTGGTAGGTTCATCGAGAATAAGGATGTCCGGTTCAGTTAAAAACCACCGGGCAAATAGCACCTTCTGCTGATTTCCGCCTGAAAGATCCCTAATCAGGGTTTTGATTGAAGGTGTTCTGACATTTAGGGTTTCAATGCTTTTTTGAGTATCGCTTTCGCCCTTTCGTTCATCAATAAGTCCTAATTTACCTACATATTTTTTTAGATTAGCCAGGATCATATTATCCTTAACGGACCGCATGGGGATAATCCCCGTAACCCGTCTTTCTTCCGTTACCAGGGCAAGTTTCTTTAGTTTGGCCTGAGCGGCAGATTTTATTACCGTTTCCTGGCCGTTAATCGAAACAGTACCGCTCTTAACAGACCTAAGCCCAAAAAGGGACTCCACCAGTTCTGTCCGCTGGGCTCCTACCAGCCCTCCGATACCGAATATTTCACCATTTCTGACATTAAAACTGACATCCTTGAAAGAATGATCATTGGCTGAAGTAAGATTTTTTACTTCAAGTATCGGTTGTCCCGGAACATTTGTTTTTGAAGGGAACCGGTGGGTTAAATCCCTTCCTACCATACGTTTAATTATTAAGTCTGTAGTCAGGTCTTTTGAAAGGAAGGTTCCAATGTGCTGACCGTCACGCATGATGGAAACCTCATCGGCAATATTAAGTATTTCTTCTATTTTATGGGAAATATATATAATCGCAACACCCTGATCGCGAAGCCGTCTGATAATAGTAAACAACTGGGATACTTCATGTTCAGTCAGGGATGATGTGGGTTCATCCATGATGATTACCTTGGCATTCTGTGATACCGCTTTGGCAATTTCCAGGGATTGTACCTTTGATACCGACAGATCCCTGACCCACACTTTGGCGGGAATTTCCATTTCCAGATCTTTAAAGAGCGCTACTGTATCGTTGTACATTTTTTTATGATCAATCAGCTTAATGGGTCCAATGGAATATTTGGGAAAACGTCCAAGCCATAGATTTTCCATAACACTGCGAAGAGGTACCGGCAGCAGTTCCTGGTGGATCATTGAAATTCCTGCATCTAAGGCCTGTTTGGAATTATCAAATTTTACTTTTTTTTCATTCAGAAATATTTCGCCCGAATCGGGCGTATAAATACCAAAGAGGCATTTCATCAGGGTGGATTTTCCTGCACCATTTTCGCCCATCAGGGCATGAACGATGCCCGGTTTAACATCAACAGAAACATTATGCAATGCCCGGACACCCGGAAATGCTTTTGAAAGATTTTTCACCTGAAGGACATAATTTCCATCTACCATCAGCTTTCTCCGCTAATTAAAATAGAGGGATGTGCGGAATGTCTTCCACACATCCCTTACCCTAATATCTTACTATTTCGGGTCAATAAGGATAAGCCTGAAAGCTATTTCATGTACTGCCTGTAGTTATCAATAGTTACCTTTTGATAAGGTACCCAAATGTACTTACCATCGCTGATGGTCCAGCCGGCGCTGGAAGCACTATTTCCTGTAGCAAGGGCAAAGGCTAAATCGAAAGTAGCTTTTCCCTGGTTGTCCGCATCATTAAGAACAGTGCCCAAAAGGGTGCCTTCTTCCAGGGCTGCGAGAGCAGGGGCGGTGGCGTCAACACCCAGTACGGGCATGTATCTTCCACCCTGGAAAAAACCAACGTTCTTAAGGGATTCAATGGCGCCAAGAGCCATATCGTCGTTGTTGGCAAATACCATGTCAATTCTGTCGCCAAATTGGGCCCAGAAAGCATCCATTTTTTCTACTGCCTTGGGGCGATCCCAGTTGGCATAATCTTCGGCCAGGCATTCTACCTTGATTCCGGCATCGGTAACCGCTTTAATGGCATATTCCCTGCGGAGTTCAGCGTCCTGGTGGCCGGGTTCTCCTCTAAGCATGATATAGCGGAGTACCTGATCCTTTCCCTTGTTGGCGAGCCACCAGTCAACGGCAATACTGCCCTGCATGGTACCGGATTCCTCAGCTTTGGCGCCAACATAGTATACTTTGTCCCAGGATGCCATATCTTCAGGCATGGGTTCCCGGTTAAAGAATACTACGGGGATATTTGCGCCCCTGGCTTTTTCGATGATCGACGCAGCAGCAGTCCGGTCTACAGAGTTGATTGCCATAGAATTAACTTTTCTGGAAATGAATGCATCAACCTGGTCGTTCTGCATGGGCTGGCTGTTCTGGGAGTCAACCACATCCACATTAGCTTTGCCCGCAGCATTTGACTGGATATTATTCCGGACGTAGGACATAAAGGTGTCGTCAAATTTGTAGATGGTCACCCCAATGCTGGGTTGTCCGCCGCCGCCGCCTGCACTGCTGCTCTTGGGCGCACATGCCGCGAAAGAGAAGGCCAAAGCAACGATAAGGAAAATAAACATAGCTTTTTTCACTTTTTTCCTCCTGAAAAAAATGGTTTTACCGGAACTCAAAGACGAACTCCGATATAGTATAAGATAGAATAATTGTACAGTCTAGTTTAAAGGAATATAGTTCTATGCTATAGGAAAATATTAACAAGTCAGTTTTGCTTTGGGATTGAATAGCAAAAAACCCGTAAAAATACATAAAAAAGTGAAGAGAACCCAATAAGCTTCGGTCGAATTCCGGAAATCCCATGCTTTTTAATCGGGGATCCAATTCCGGTATATTTCATCCCGTAAATGGAATCCGTCCTTAATTACTGTTTCTTCCATGTTATCTGCGGTTACCACTAGCGGAGTAAGCCGGTAATAGGGGATTCGGGACAAACCGTCATTAATGCCGTAATGAATGGTAAAACGGTAATCCCGGGCCAGGTCAATGGCAAGATCTACTGCGGTTGCAGCAATGGTATTGATAGGTTTGTATACCGTCACGGCCTGGGTTCCTCCGACAATACGCTGGCAGGCGGCCAAATCAGCATCAGCACCTATTACAATTACTTTCCCTGCCAGGCGTTTTAATGCCAGGGCCTGAATAATTGCTTCTGCCTGAAGATCATTAATTGCGATTATTCCGTCCATGGGAGGATTATTTTCAAGATAAGCAGTTACAAATTGAAAAGCATCCTCCGGGCGGGAGCTGGGCGGCCAGTAATCTTCCGCGATAACAATATCCCCGGTTAACAGCGGTTCTGTCAGGACTGTCATAATGCCCCGGTTGACCTCCCTGGCGTAAAAGTCTCTGGTCTGCCCGTTATAAAGCAGGATAGTTCCTTTTTCAATCCGATTAAGCATTTCCCTGGCCTGCATGGACCCCACAAGCTGCCCGTCATAACCTAAAAGAAGATTTGCTCCCGCATTATATACAAGCCGTTCATAGAGCAGAACCGGAATGCGTTTTCGGCGGACATCCAAAACCGCTTTTGTCAGGAAATGAGGATCACTGGTAATAAGAACCAGTACGTCCATGCCTTGTTCCATTAAATAATTTATCTGAGCTTCCTGTTTGACAGCGCTTCTTTCCCCAAACTGGACAATAACCTTTGCGCCTCTTCTTTGGGCGGCGGAAATAAAGATATTCCTGTCCTTTGTCCAGCGTTCTTCTACCAGAGAATCCATAGCAAATCCTATGGTAACTTCATCTTTTGATTGGTCAGGATCCTTCGATACACCACAGCCCGGAAGAAAAAGAGCTGCCAGGAGCAACACCAAAAAGAAGGAGCTTATACAATCCGGCAGGTTCCCAGGAGCCTGTCGGACTTGTAGAATCTTGCAGTAAAAACTGCAAAATTCTACGGTTTTACGGATCCTT
>JAIRRF010000124.1 GCA_031256115.1 Treponema sp. | reverse complement strand
AATATTCGGCGGGCATGCATTTTTCAACATACCATTGAAAAACATCCCCAGAGGCCGGCTGTCCCGATTCATAACCATATTGGCCGGGAACCATTCCGTCCCCTGCAATAGCGCAGACTCCGTCAAAGGCATGGTAATCTTTAAAGATCATTTGATGACAGGTTGATGTCCCCATGACCAGGAGCATGTCCCCGCTTTCCGTTGCGCCGGCTCCGCATCCGGCCACTGCCCCGTCGCTGTGTCCGGAACAGATTATTGTATCCGGCGTTAATCCCATAAGAGCTGCCATTTCCGGCTTTAGGGTTCCGACTGCTTCTCCGACCAGGACTTCTTTTCCCCGCATCTTTTCTTCGACCACATCGGCAAAACGGGGATCCATGGCCCGGAAAAAACTTTTTTCCGGATATCCTTTTCCCTTACCCCAAAAAGCGTTTACACCCAGTCCGGCGGTACAACGGGTAATATTTCCGCTTAAAATAAAGGGTATCCAGTCCAGAGCTTCCATATATAGATCAGCAGCTTTATAACATTCGTAATCCTCTTTGATTATTTGGAGTATCTTGGGAAAAGCCCATTCGGAAGAAACATTGTTTCCAAAATAAGCTTTAAGCCAGTCGGTATGCTGTTTTGCCCAGATTTCCATTTCTTCTGCATATTTCTGGGCTCCGTGGTGCTTCCACAATTTAGGCCAGGCATGGGGACGATTTTTGTATTGTTCATGCATGCAAAGAACTGAACCATCTGCCATGACCGGTAAAAGAGTACAGCTGGTAAAGTCTATGCCAATGCTTTTTACTTCGGAGCCATTTATGCCGGTTTGTTTCAGCATTTCCCGGCTTAAACTGGTGCAGGCAGTAATCCAGTCTTCCGGATCTTGTAAACACCATTCGGGAGGCAGAACAATATTTGTCCCCGGCAGCTTATCATTAATAACACCATGGGGATATTCAAATACAAGGCTGCCGGCAAGGTGTCCGTTTTCCAGATCCAGGGCTACCAAACGGCAGGAAAGAGTCCCAAAATCATAACCAAATACATAGCCGGACTTTTTAGAGGTTTCCATTTTTAATAAGGTATTGAGTGTTTGTACGAATCTTAGGTCTGGAAATCACAGCTTTTTCCTTAATTCCTCTAAAAACCTAAACAAGGTTTTTAGAGGTTCCCATATATTATTATACTTTCTTGTTACGGTCAATGGCGTGTACTAACACAGATACGGGAAGGTGTGCCTATTCAGGCCTAGGAGTCTGTCGGACTTGTAGAATTTTGCGTCTTTTGTCGCAAAATTCTACGATTTTCTGACTCCTTTCGGAGTTTGCAAGGCAGAAAATGCTCAAAAACTACGTTTTTTTCGCATTTTTTTTGTCACACCGGGCTAAGCCCGACAAACTCCTAGACCCCGAAAGGTCTGCGCTGTCTGCTTCAGATTTTATTTCGGTTTTTATGGGTCAAGTTTAGGGCTTGCCTCGGGGAGCCTCATTCCGCCAGTATTTTCAGGACTTCCCCCGGACTTTGTGCTTTTAGGATTTCCGCCCGCTTTTCGGAACTTTTAAAGAGCAGGCTTATTTCTGCCAGAAATTGAAGATGGGGGCCTGTCTTTTCCAGAGGCGACAGGGTCATAATAAATATCCTGCAAGGCTCGTGATCCAGGGAATCAAAATCCACGGCAGTGTCGGAAATACCGATACAGGCTATTAAATCCTTAATAGTTGTACTTTTCCCGTGAGGTATGGCAATACCGTGTTTCATGCCTGTGGACATTTTCTTTTCCCGGTCCATGACAGCAGAAAAAGCAGCCGCCCTGTCCTGTATTTTGTTGGCCGAGACTAAAATATCCAACAGTTCATTGATTATTTCTTCTTTGGTTGTACCTTTTAAATGAAGGTTGATGGTATCTTTGGTTAATATTGTCTTTAGGTTCATATTAGTAAAATACACCCTGGAAACGCAAAAAGTCAAGTCACGGGCACAGGCAACGGGTGAGTCCGGTCAAATACAACACGTCCGCCCCGGATGGTCAATACTATTCTGCCGCCAAGTTCCCTGCCAATAAATGGTGAGTTTTTCCCCCTGGACTTAAAGGCCCCTGAGTCCACTGTCCAAGCTACCGAAAGATCTGCAACGGCAAAGTCAGCCCGCAGTCCCGGGGCAATCCTGCCCCGGTAATAACCGCTGCAATTGCCCAGGCCCAGGATTCGGGCAGGGGCGGCGCTCATTAAAGAAGACAACTTTGAAAGGGTGATATGTCCTGGAATTACAAGAGAGCTATAACAAACTCCAAAGGCCGTTTCCAGACCGGCAAAACCCGGCGCTCCCTTTTCTTTGTCTGTCCTAGTATGGGGAGCATGATCGGTAGCAATGGCATCCACCGTGCCGTCTGCAATTGCGGTAATTAATGCCTGCCGGTCTTCTTCGGTCCTAAGGGGCGGATTAACCCGTCCATGGGTTTCCGCTCCCATAACAGCGGAATCTTTTTCTGTCAGGGCAATGTGATGGGGAGTAACCTCACAGCTAATAAATGTTGATGGAACTTGAATATTATTTTTTGCATCCCTTATCGTTGCTGCTGCTTCTTTGGTTGAAACATGGGCAATGTGCAGAGGGCAATGTGCTTTTTTCCAAAGATCAACAACCCGTTTTACAGCATTGTTTTCTTCACCCAGATCACAATGGCAGGAAATGGGAATCTCCGTACGGCGGGCTTCTGCCATAGCTGCCAGAAACAGCATATCATCCGCCAAATCTTTACCGTCCTCCGAAAAAAGACGCACGATTTGATCGTTCGGACGGCAGGTTCCGGTCAACAGGGTGATTTCTGAAAGCTCTTTTTCTTCCATTCCTTTGGTAAGTGATAAAGCAGGGTATAAATCAATAATACCCAGTACATCGCTGCGGTTTTTCAGGGAACGGGCCTGTGCAATAGTATCAGTCACCGGTTTGGTGTTGGCCATACAAACCACCGTGCCGTATCCCCCTGCGGCTGCGGCAAGACAGGCTGATTCTAAGTTTTCTGAAAGAAAACGGTTTTCTGAAAGAATTAAGTTTTTCGTAGAAAAACGAGATTCTTTTTCTTCAAACCCAGGCTCTCTAAAATGGGCATGAAGATCCACAAAGGCAGGCATGAGTGTAAGGCCATGTTTTTGCTCCGTACTGCCGCCGTTTATAACTGTATCTGCATGGTATGCTGCATGTTCAACTTCTTTTGAATCTGAACCGGCGGACACTTCCTTAATAATACCGTTTTCAACTATTACTGAACCGGTTGTATCAGTTGTTTCATCTACAATACGGAAGTTTTTTAAAACCAAAAGGGACATAAGGATTGGCTATTGCCGGAAATCTGCGGCGCTTCGGATATCATCGCAGTATTCACAGCGGTAGGTTTTTTGTTTCGGATCATGGAGGTTAAAAATATGGGGAACCTTTTCTGCAGAGGTAATGCAGCGGGGGTTTTTGCAAACAAGGACATCCTCTACACGCAGGGGCAGTTGTATTTTAATTTTGCCGGTTATCTTTTCGTCTTCGATTATATTTACTGTGATGTTTGGATCGATGAGTCCCAGGATGTCAAAGTTAATCTTAATCGTATTGTCAATCTTAATGATGTCCTTGCGGCCCAACTGATTGGAATTGGCGTTTACTACAAAGGCTACATTGTAGGGTGTTTTATCCAGACCAAGCCAGTTAAAAATTCTAATCCCCTGACCGGCTTTTATATGATCGATGACAATTCCGTTTTTAATTTTATCAACATTTAACATATATACCTGCCTAAGCTAGGAGTTTGTCGGGTATAGCCCAATTTGACTGGAAAAATGCGAAAAAATGCAGTTTTTGAGCATTTTCTACCATACAAACTCCTATGGATGAAATCCTGGGAGCCCAAAAATTGTAGAATCTTACGACAAATAGTCGTAAAATTCTACAAGTCCGACAGGCTCCTAAACCGCATCCAGGACCGATGCCAAAAGTGCCATGCGTACAAACATGCCGTATTTGGCCTGTTTAAAGTAAACCGCCCTGTTATCGCTGTCCACTTCGGCGGCAATTTCATTTACCCTGGGCAGGGGATGCAGGACGATCATGTCTTTTTTTGCGGTTTCCATTTTTTCTGCCGTAAGAACATAAAAGTCTTTCAGGCGCACATAGTCTTGTTCGTTAAAAAACCGTTCCCGCTGGACCCTAGTCATATACAGGACATCCAGATTGGGCATTATGTCCTCTAACCGTTCCGCTTCGCTGCAGGGAATTTCTTCCTTATTCAGCATTTCTCTTATATAATCCGGCACAGTTAATTCCGGAGGTGAAATAAAGATCATCTTTATTCCGGAATAACGTGCCAGGGCTTTTGCCAGGGAATGAACAGTCCGGCCAAATTTCAGATCCCCGCAAAAGCCGATGGTCAGATTTTCTGTTCCGCCCCTGATTCTTCTGATAGTAAGAAGATCCGTCAGGGTCTGGGTAGGATGATGATGGCCGCCGTCACCGGCGTTGATTACCGGTACGGAAGAAAACCGGGAGGCAAGAAGGGCCGCCCCCTCCTTGGGGTTTCGCATGACAATTGCATCGGCATAACAGGCAACGGTACGGATCGTATCCGCCAGGCTTTCCCCTTTTGCGGCGGAACTGGAACCGGGTTCCGCAAAGCCCAGACAGCTTCCTCCCAGACGCAGCATAGCCGCTTCAAAGGAAAGGCGGGTTCTGGTACTGGGTTCAAAAAAAAGCGTTGTCAGAAGTTTTCCCCGGCAGGACTCCCGTAAGTATGCCGGTTCAGCTTCAATTTTTTCCGCCAGTGAAAAAAGCCCATTCAATTCTTCCTGATTGAAGTCTCCGGGCTCAACGAGGGATCGTCCTTTAAGCATAAGGAAGATTACCATGAAATAAGAGGAAAAACAAGCGGCGATAGATTGGAATGATCATTTACACGGATTCAACGGTAAAGGTATAAAGATGCATGGTGCTTTAATGAAAATGATAAAAAACAAAAAAAAGGTTCATAAGAGCTTGTAAAACCAGTTTTGTACTGGGATCAGATAATGGCCCATTATCGGGATCAGTGAATGGCCTTGTACCGGGATCAGGTATCGCCCATTATCCGGATCAGTGAATGGCCTTGTACCGGGATCAGGTATCGCCCATTATCCGGATCAGTGAATAAGCCTTTACCTGGATCGGATAGCGCCTATTATCCGGATCAGTGAATGAACCTCCCCGCGGCAAGCCACGAGTTATTTTTGAGCGTTGCAGGGTATTAGGGGAGGTTCGTTCGATAGGAAATTTATTAAATCGTCTGGTTTAATACTAAATACTTCTATAACAATGCCTCCTCTGAGCCGCGACAAGTCGCAGGGTATTAAACCAGACTTTCGAATAACCTTGTACTGGGATCGGATAATTTTTATAAGTCCCGATTATAAGGCAAAATAAGGCTAATGTATCTTCCCGGTTGTCTATGCCCAAAATGGCCTTAAAATCAATAAGGGGAATGAGTGAATATAAGGTTTTTCCGTTTACTAACATATGTCCAAAATAGGCGGAAAATACCGGAATTAAACAGGAGTTTTGTCCAAATTTAAGAGGTTTTTGGGAAAATTAGAAATGATGAATTAGAAAAAAAGAAAATAAGGTATTAATTCCGCTTTTTTTGGTTTAGCCTACTTTTAATCTTAATATTCAAGCCTTCTTTACACAATATTGAATAATATTATTATTATGGACAAAATAAGCGTGTATTCGCTTGTTTTTGTATTTAATACGGAACTTATTTTGTATACAAGGAGTTATGTGAAATACGGGCTAAATTGGTTGGGATATACAAATTGGTTGGGATATACCGAGATGCCTCATTTCAAAATGTTACCGAAAGTTATGGATGCCTCATTTAGAAAATGTTACCGAAACTAGAAATGCTCCTTGGTCATTATTCGGT
>JAIRRF010000121.1 GCA_031256115.1 Treponema sp. | reverse complement strand
CAATAAACTCCGGCAAAATGTGTTAAATAGAACCCTGGACTTCCCGTATAAATCCTTCTGCAAAACGCTCTATAAGGCTGTCTACCTGTTTCATTGAGTTTAGGCCAAAGCTCTCCAGTACCTGTGTATCAAACTGATCGAAAGAAACATTGTTACTTTCGTATTCGCAGAGCATATTGGCCAGGTAAACTGTAAAGACCAGGTCATGTTCTTCCGGAGCGGCAGAAAGGGGATCGTGGTGGTATTTGATGGCATGAACAAGATGATCGGGAAAATTCCACCTTTCCGCCACCATAGCGCCAATCTCCGCATGATTCATGCCGGCAGAAAGATCTTCAAAAGTAGATGTGGGCATTCTCTTTTCTGTACAAAAACTTTTTATTTTGTTCAGCAAATCGGGATGAATGCTGGAAAAAATAATCTTGCCCATGTCGTGAAGAATACCCCCCACATATACATCATCCATTAAGTTATTATCTTTCCTGAAATTCTTGGCTAAATTGTAGGCATAAAACGCTGATTTGTAGCAATGATCCCAAAGGGCCTTTTTTTCACTGGTATCGCCTCCAAGAATTTTTTGAGTTCCATAAGAATAGAGCAGGTTTTTAATACCCCGCGTACCTACTATTTTGACCGCTTCGGAAATGTTGTTTACCTTTTTGACCAGCATATACTGGGCGGAATTAACTATTTTTAACAGATCAGCAGTAAGGGCCGGATCTATGGAAATATGCCGTGCAATATCAGACATTTCTGATTTTGGGTCATTGATAACTTTTTGTATCCTGACAATATTTTCCGGAAATTGGGGTAGAGAGTTTACATTTTCTACAATAGTTTTTGACAGGTCCGATAGATTCTCCAACCTGGTTTTTTCCAAAGGAATAATAATCCGGGCAATGGTTTCGCTTGCGGTTCCCGTAATGTCAAAACATTCTTCTGTTAAACCCATCTTTTTTAACATCAGCAACAGAATGACCAGCCCCAGGCCGGCGCCTTCCGAATCGTCCAGGACCTGGGAAAGGGCATCTTCCAGGTTGTTAAACTGCCTGGAACGGGCCAGTTTATCGTGAATACGGACCAATTCTGTTTTGGTAATGGGAATATTGTTTCTGACTTCGATATTAATAATATTTCTTTTGATCTGAAAAATAAGTTTTATATATAACCCTTTACTTTTTTGAAGTTGCAGGTAATGGCCAATATTACCAAGAGTATCATCCTTAAAGGTTGCCATACCCATCTTATAATCTTCCGGGTTATTCAGGTCGAGGCCCCGTTCCATAAAATAAACCCTTTTGGTATTGGCCTTTTTGGCATTTACTGCCAATTCCTGAACACAGTAGATTACATAATCTTTTAGTTTTTCCTGGTCAACCTGTTTAAAAAATATGGTTAAAACCTGCTCCACATAAACTTCAATCTCATGGGGAAGGGTAAATGTAGTAATGGTCAGGGGTATTCCTGATTGGACTGCCCTTTTTATCTTTCCCTCATCAACTGCAAGTTCCTGAGCCGCCATCATATTTCCTTTCTCTGGTATTGTATATTCAATAACACAATTTATCAATAATATTATACTATGAATAATGGAATTAATAACCCTTGAATATTTTGCAGCCTTTTTTATGTTATTATCCATCATCAGACCCCTTGTCAGAGGATTATGGAAACTTCCCGGACTGTCGGCATGCCCCCTTCTGGCTTTGGGCATAATTCTGGGTATTTTTCCTGCATACGGTTTTAGGCCGGAGTGTATTCCCCTGCTTTTTTTTGCCTTTTTCCTTTTTTTCACCAATTTGCAGGATTTAAGTAACCTGTTCACCGGCCTTCACAGCGATTCTTACCGTGACCAGGGATTGCTTTTTACCCTTTCCAGCGCCGCAGCTTTTGCATTTTCTTTATGGATTTCGTTGTATTATGCACCTCCGGTAGATATGGATCTTTCTACAAAAGGAGTAAAAACCATTTTTCTTCAGGAAGGGAACCTGCATATCAGGGTTTATAATCAAACCGATCTTACGGAAAATCCATCCACAGTCCCGACCCCGCCTTCGGCAAGGCCTTTGTTAATCCTTTTGCCCCCGGTGGCCGGTTCATTTATAGTAACCGATGACGTTTGCAGTTCTCTTCGGGACAGGGGTTTTACTGTCCTTACCTTTTCCAGGCTAAATTTTGATTCTCCTTCTTTCAACCAGGACGGAATGCCGGTCCGGTTATTTCTTCCTGGCTTATACAGGCTTGGAAATGCAATTCTCCGGGGTTTAAGTGATGTAGCTGCCAACGCCGGGGGCCGGGAACTGGAAGAAAAACGAATGCAGGATACTATCTTTATTCTGGATGAATTGAACAGTAACAAAACGTTAATGGATCTTCTGGAAGATACTGACAGAAACAACGTTTTTCTGGCCGGGTATGGTGCCGGAGGTGCGGCCCTTACCGTATTGGCGGGGAACAATAATTTTGCCGCCCAGTATGGCAATATTCGGGGAATCATCACTATAGAAGCTCCTTTGCTGTCTTCTCTGGAAGGTGATAGACTGCCGTCCCCCTCTCCTCCGCCCAAGGATCCCGTCAGCGCTTTTTACCGTCAATCCAGAGAATATGCCGAAAGCTTTGTCCCCCGGAAAATTACCCATGCCGGGGTGATCCCTAGTCCGGTTTTGCCGGTACTGTTTATAGTTTCAGATCATGTAATCCAGGAAAGAAAGGGCCGGTATGAAACAATACTCCGGGCTTTTGGAGCAGCCCGTAATATGGCCCTGCTTGCGGCAGTCCCCGGTGCGGGCCCCCTTGATTATTCCGGCAGTCCCCGGTATTACCCTGTGCTTAGTATTCTTTTCCGGGGCGCCGCTCCCCACCTTGATAATCACACAGTAAAACAAAACAATTGGCCGGAACTGACAGCCTC
>JAIRRF010000052.1 GCA_031256115.1 Treponema sp. | reverse complement strand
TTGGTTTTTTCACAGAGTTCCCATTTACGATAATGCCGCTTGTCGTTTTTAATATCTTCCCGGCTAGAATGAAGACTGCCTTTAGAATCAAAGATGATCATCCTTGCGGGGTCTCCTCCGTCGGCCAGGAGCAGCCGGGCTATGGTTGTGTTGGAGGCCCCCGCTCCCAACAGGACAATCTTTACTTCGTTTAACTTTTTTTCAGCAAGTTTAAGGGCATTGAGTAATCCCGCCAATGTAACACAGGCCGTACCCTGGGCGTCATCGTGCCAGACCGGTATGTCACAGGTTTCCTGCAATTCATTCAGCACTTTGAAACAATTAGGCTGGCTGATGTCTTCCAGGTTTATCGCGCCGAAACTGTATTGGGCCATCTTAACAAATTCGATAAGCCTCTCAGGATCATTTTTTCCGCCCGGCCCCCTGGAATCAACACAAAGAGCAACCGCATCCACTCCGCCCAGATATTTCATAAGAAGGGCCTTTCCTTCCATGACTCCCAGGCCGCCGGGAGGTGTACAGTCCCCGTCTCCCAGAACCCTGGTAGAATCGGAAATTACAGCAACCAGATTCCCCCGGTTGGATAGTGAAAAGGACGCGTCATTGTCGTTCCGGATAGTAGTAGAAATTTTTGATACCCCCGGAGTATACCATAGATTAAACCAATTAAGCCCGAATAGACCGCACTTGGGTATGGTCTGCATTTTTCCGCCATAGAAACGATGAGCCTCGGCGGAGAGGTTTTTATAAAACAGGGTTCTTGCCAGGGCTTTTTGGTCTTCGGTAAAATCCCCGGGGAAAAGCCGTTCCAGATTTTCCAGTGTAATGTCGATCATGGTGTTGACAGCGTACAGTATATTACTGCCGCTTTCAATAATACTTGTTTCGGATACATCTTAATCAACATACACCGCCCTGAAAGACGGAGTATGTTGTTTTGGTAATGTATTTGACTCGGGGTTTAATACTTCCTATACAATAATCCGGGAAATAATTTAACCAGGGCCGGAATCAGAGTAATGGCGCAGAGAGCGGATACCGTTACTCCCAAGGCGCTCACCAGAGAAAGGGTTTTAAGCACAAGGGCGGCGTTGCTTTTTAGAAAGAGAAATGGAACCGCTCCTGTTACTGTGGTGAGGGTCGTCGCTGCAAGAACCGGCAGACGGCGGCGGAAAATACAATAGCAGGATACTTCGTTAAACTTAATAGTTTGACGGCCAAACTTTGTTTGAACAAGAGAGTCTGCAACCAAAGCCGCCGCATTCACAGCAAGACCGGAAACCGCCACAAAGGCAGCCGCCGATACGGCATTAAGGGGATAATCCCGCAGGACCATGTACAGAGCCGGAAAAGCCAATGACGGCGGCACCACCGCAAGTATGGTCAAAGGAAAAACAAATGATTCTTTTAATGCGGCAATTATCATATAACATAAAAGCAATGCCAGGATAAAAAGAAAACTCTGGGCGCTGACGTTTTCCGCAGCCTTTATGGCTTCGGGATCAAATTCTATAGAGTATCCCGGCGGCAAATCCATATCCGAAAGAACGGTCATTACCCGGTATTTTACACGCCGCGGATCCATCACAAGGCTTCGTACGGAAAACGATGCGCTACGCCGGCGGTCTTCCCGTTGAATCGATGATACTGCCATGCGGGATTCTCCCGTGGAGTCTTCAATGCGGACAAGTGAAGTAAGGCCAAGCGTTGCCGATTCCCCTTTAACAGGAATATTCAATACATCCTCTTTGTTTGCGGGAATGTCTCCCATGCGGATACGAACATCAATCTCTCCGTTAACTTCAATTCGTTTGTAGGCTACAGGTCCATGGATATTTCTGCGCGCCGTCTGACCAATGCTGTTAAAAGAAAGTCCGTTCATGGCAATCCGTTCACGATCTGCCCTTAGATTTATTTGGGGACTGCCTTCCTTAAAATGAAGAACTGTTTCAGAAATGCCCTCCATACTTCCACAACGCCGCGCTGCCTGTACAGCAAAATCACGGCAATAGCTTTCTTCATCCCCGGAAACCTTAATCCGCCAACTCCGTTCATTAACGGAAGATTCCATCAGGTATACAAAACCCCCGGAAACCGGAGTATTTCGCATCAATTGCCGGACTGCTGCATCGCCGGTTAAATGAGGATTAAAACCAACCAATACCGATCCGGTTCCGGTCCTTGCAAGAGTTTGAACACTCCGGATCCCCGGGTTATTTTTAAGTTCAATGCCGTATGCAGCCAACAGCCTGTCGGTTTCTTCCGTATGAAGCCCACCGGCAAATTCGATCTGTGCATAAACCGAATCTTCCGACCGTTCCTGTTCTACATCGGCTCCGTTCAGAAAAAGAGCAGTAATTCCCATGATTCCCAGTAAAAGCCAGCAGCCTATTACCAGTAAAGGTTTTCTTAAGGGCAGCCGAATAAGAACCGCCAACTTTCGCCTGTAAAAGCGGCCAAGAGCAGAGGTAATGGCGGCAAAGGCGGAAATAATCGGAGGTAATAAACATATATATTTTTTATCCGACGAATTGTCATTATTGCGATTGCATGTTAATTCCGAAGGGGGATGTCCCCAGAAAAAGAGCGGCGGCAGAAGGCTTAGGGCCAGGATCAAGGCAACAATATTGACAACTGCAACCGACCAGGCTGCAGAATTCATATCCGATCCTTCCTGTACCATCAGGGGCAGAAGGGCGATTACTGTCGTAAGGATACCGGATACAAGAGGAAAACGCAGCGCATCCATGGCTTTTTTCCCGTCTGCTTTTGTTTTGCAATGCCGAAAATATTCTGCACAAAGGATGGCGGCATCCACCGCTGCGCCTACTCCGGCAGCAAGTCCCGCAAGAACCATCTTGTTCAGGGAAAAACCAACAAGAATTAACAAGGCTGCAGAAAAAAACATCGTTATTGGAACCGTTAAGGCGCATATCAGGGAAAAATTCTTTCTCCGGGAACAAAGCAAGGCGCAAAGAACCGCTACCATGCATGCGCCCTGAAGAGCCGCTCCCAGAGCGGAAGAGCGGGCCTGCCTTTCTTCATCACCCCTGTCGGAAAGAATGGAAAATTCAAGACCCGGGAATTTTGCCAACTCTTCCTTTATCTGTCCGGAAAGTTTTCCCAGATCGGCGTTATCACTTCCCATAACAACGATAAGGGCCGTTTCTTTTCCGTCCAGCCTGGAACGGTTTTCCGGGTTCCGTTCCTGTTCGGTAACTTCCGCAAGATCTTCAAGTAAAATAAATCGTTTAATTCCATTTGCTTCTTCAACCGGGATTAAGGCATGACGCAGTTCTTTTATACCATTATCGTAACGACCGTCAACCATGATCGATATTTCTCTGCCATTCCGATACTTTGTAGCGTAGTATTTTGTACCATAATGCTGTATTGTCCCGCCAGGAAGCAGTACGTCGTTGTTTCCCAGTACAGCCGCTATATCCGATGCATCTATTCTCCGGGCTGCAGCTTCTTCTCTTTTTAGTGTAATAACAATTTCCCGCTGGCCTGCACCTGAAATCTCCACATTCCCCACACCCGGCAGACTTTCCAATGCGGGCTTTACGGCTTTTTCCAGCAATGTTCCGGTGTCTGCGTTGTTTTTTACTGCGGCTGTCCAAACAGGAATGCGGGATTCTCCCGAAGAAATTATTTCCGGACGCTGTGCCGCGCCGGGAAGTGATTCGTATACTCTTTGAGCTGCATCGCGGACCGCCTCATAGCGGCCCCGTTCCCTTCCCTTAAAATAACACACAACCCTGGTTCGTCCGTTTTCACTGGAACTAAAAATACGCCTAAGGCCCCGGATACCCGACAGGGTATCTTCCAATGGAACCGCGGCAATCCGCTCCATTTCCGCAGCGTCCATTCCGTAAAAGCGCTGAATCACCGTAAAGCTCTCGTTAATTGTATTTTTATTTTCCGGAGAATTTTTTTCCCATATCTGAATAATAAAAAATGCTGCCGTGCAAAGACCAAGAATAATACAAATAGCCCTTCTTGGCCTTTCCAGTATACTTTTATTGGTTTTCATTGGTTTTCAAAGATTCCTGTTTCGATCTAAAAAACCGGTCAATACCGGAGGCAGGGCAAACAAGGTAAGAGTCGTGGAAGCCGCAATGCCCCCTAACATGGCGGCAGCCATGGAGTGTTCTTTTGTTCCCATTGGGCTGATTACCAGGGGAAGCAGGGCGAATACCGTTGTCAGGGTAGTAGTTAAGACCGGGCGGAATCGTTCAACGGTTGCATCGTAAACTGCTTCCATCGCTGACCGGCCCACCGTAAACCGTCCATAGCTGTACTTTACCAATGCCAATTCATAGAGAACCATTCCGTTGTTAACTGAAAGGCCGAAAAGAACCATAAGAGCCAATATCGAAGACGAATCAAGTCCGGCATTGCATAGGAATAACGCAGGCCCTGCCCCGGCCAGAGAAAAAGGAATAGCCAGGAAAAGTACCAGCGGCAGGGAAAGTGATTCAAACTCCGCTCCCATGGTAAGGTAAAGGAGGATCAGTACCATAACAACAGTAACAATCAGAGAAGTCCGGTATCTTGTAAAAGCAGATTCATCAACCCTGCTTAATCCTAATTCTTTTCCTCCGGCAAAATGAGAAACGCTAGAACCGGGATTACACTCAAAATACAGCACGTCACTCCTGTCAAGACGAGCCAGTGCTGCAGGTGTTTCATTGGGAATAAACCGGGCGATACTGCCTGCGAATACAGGACCGTTCAAGCTGAGGGCAACCGGTAATACTTCCAGCTCAGGCAGATCCATGGCGGAAATTTTTATTGTTAAAGGTGTTCCTCCCAGTTCCAATTTACCCAGTTCCAATCCCTCCGCTGCGGCATAAAGAGCTCTGGCTGTTTCCATAGCACTAATCCCCGCATGGGCCGATGCTTCCCGATCCGGTATAACCCGGATCTCCGGACGAAGTCCCCATGGCCGGCGGGAAAATGTAAGCCCGTTCATTTGAATTAAAGTTTCCGTTTCGGCTGCCCGTCTTTTCAGATCTTCCATGTTCCGGCCCTTTACGGCAATTACCGAAACAGGTGAAAGTCCCAGGAGTTTTTCCGTTTTATCCTGGGGAAACCTTGCCAGGGTTTCATAGTATTGTTTTCCCAAAAGCGTGTTTATCGAAGCAAGAACGGTTTCCGGTTTTACGACCCGGGGTGAATTATTTGAGGTACCAATAACACAGCGGAAAACAAAAGTCTCTTTTCGATAATCAGGATTACTTCGCCTGGCGGCATCTTCCTTTTCAGATCCTCCTCTGCCAAAGACCGAAACAATCCCCGGCAATGCTTCCAACTGTTCTCCCAGAACAGCAGCTTCAGCAGCGATACTATCTATCGTTGTTCCCGGAGGAAAATTCAACACAACTTCAATTTCTGACACAAGATCCGAAGAAACAAAACTCGAAGGCCTTGTAACAAGCAAGGCGAGGCCTGTTGCACATAACAGCGCCGTGATTCCAAAAACATGAACGGGTTTTTGCAGGCAGTTCCTGAGTAATTGTGCATAACGGACAGCAAGAAAAACATCAAAATAATTTTTTCCTTCAGGATTTTTTTTGCAGTTACGGGTGTTGTTTCCGGTTAGACAAAACATTCCGAATAATGACGGGAGGGCAAACTGGGCATAGATCCAACCTGCAAGGATGGAAACCACCAATGCGGCAGAAAGATCGCCAAAGAGGCTTCCCAAGGGCCCGGGTAAAAAAATTACCGGAATAAAAACTACAGCAGTTGTAGCGGCGCCCCCAAAACTGGATGCTGCTACAGATGCAGTTATTGACCCAAGTTCTGCACGGGAAGGTTTTTCGGTTTTTTTTAAACTGCTGTTAAGCAGATCCAGGATGATTACCGCTGTATCCGAGACAAGCCCGACTCCCAGAGCAATACCTGACAAGCTCATGTTGTTAATGGATCTTCCTGACACTGCCAAAACGGCAATGGATGCAGCCATGGAAAAAGGAAGGGATAATCCGGCCAAAATACTGTAACGGA
>JAIRRF010000036.1 GCA_031256115.1 Treponema sp. | reverse complement strand
AAACTTAAAACCTCTGTTTGCCATCATTTGCTGTCCGGCAGCGGGGTTTTTCCCCATCCTGGACATTTTTTTCATCATTCCCCGCATCTTTTCGAATTTTTTTATGAGTCGTCCCACCTCTGCAACGGAAGTGCCTGAACCTTTTGCAATGCGGCTCCGCCGGGATGGGCCGATGATTAGGTGGTTGGCCCGCTCTTTATTGGTCATTGATGAAAGAATAGCTTCCTGATGTCTAAAATCTTCTTTGTTAATATCATCTTCGCTGATTTGACCGGCCATGCCGGGAATCATATCCAGCATTTTTTTAAGGGAACCCATTTTCTTTACAGACCGGAGTTGGTTTAACCAATCGTCCAGGGTAAAGGTTTCTTTCTCCATTTTTTTCTGGAGTTCAAGGGCCTCTTTCTGGTCAATTATTTCCTGTGCTTTTTCTACCAGGCTGACCACGTCTCCCATGCCCAGGATGCGTCCGGCGATCCTGTCCGGATGGAAAGGCTCAAAGTCTTCGGATTTTTCTCCGGTTCCTACAAACTTAAGTGCCTTGCCGGTAACGGTTTTAAGGGACAGGGCAGCTCCGCCCCTGGTATCGGAATCAAACTTGGTTAACACCACTCCCGTAAGGCCTATTTTTTCGTCAAAAGTCCTGGCAATGTCCGCCGCGGACTGGCCTGTCATGGAATCTGCCACCAAAAGCAGTTCGTCAGGTTTTACGGCATCCCTAAGGCGTTTTAGTTCCTCCATCATCACGTCGTCGATCTGGAGGCGACCCGTGGTGTCGATAATCAGGGTGTCATAAAGATTTTTTTTTGCCAGGGCCAAAGCGCCTTTGTAGACCGCCACCGGATCCCTGGCCCCGTCTTCCCTATAAACCGGCACGTCAATCTGACTCCCCAAAACGGAAAGCTGCTCGATCGCTGCCGGACGGATAAGGTCGCAGGCTGCCAGGAGAGGTTTTCGGCCTTCCTTTTTCAGGCGCAGGGCAAGTTTTGCGGCGCTGGTAGTCTTTCCCGAACCCTGAAGGCCCAACACCAGCACCGTAGAAAGAGTATCCGGCCCTTTCAGTTTAAGGCCCTCGTTATCTCCGCCTAGAAATGACACGAGTTTATCGTGGACAATTTTAATAAATTGCTGGCCCGGATCTACCGAACGCAGAACCTTTTCGCCCTTTGCTTCTTCAATAGTGGAATTGATAAAACGCCGGACTACTCTAAGGTTAACATCCGCTTCCAGCAGGGCCAATTTGATGGCGTCTACCACATCATCTATGTTTTTTTCGGTGATCGTTGCTTTTCCGGAAATAAACCGAAAGGCGTCTGAAAATTTTTGGGAAAGTTTATCCAGCATTTTCTGAGCTTATCATTCCGTAAGAAGACGGGCTACATCACTTAACTCAGGAATCTGGGTATAGATTGGGCGGCTGGTTTTTTTTGTACGGGCTTTGTCGGTTTCTACAAGTTTGATGAATAGTTCATTTAGCAAATCAGCAAAAACCTGAAGATTCGACCCAAAGTTATTAATTGCCATTTCCCTAAGCACCCTGTCCGAAGAAGCAGGATCCGGGCGGGCAACCCGGCCCCACAGCATCGGCAGCTCCCGCCGGACTACTGAAACAAATTTTGCGGCAGCTATTATTTGATGGTACAATTCATCCAAATGGATAGCCTGACTGGAATCCCTTTCAGTCAAGTCTTCCATTAATTCCCAGGATTGGTTGTCAAAATGAAGCTGAAGCAGGGCCGGTCTTACAAAGCGATTGGAAATATTACTCTTGTAATGATCCCCGATCCGTTCAATGAGTCTGATTATGGAAGCATCATGAATTTGCATTTTCTACAATTATATACACAATCACAAATTTAACAAGAGTTTTCCCGGTAAAATTTGCAGAAAATGGTATTTTCCTATAGTTTGGCTAAATAAGGAGCATATTTCTTGTCCGATTTGGCAATATGATTAAGAAGCCATTGTTTAAGAAAACGAGCCAGGGCAATCGGTTCAGAATTTCCCTCTTCAAATTCCTTTACTGCTTTTACAACAGTTGAAACAAAGGTACTATGTTCTCCTTTATGGGCTTCAAGGTCAGGATAATTGGCCAATTGCATATGTTTTTCTTCTGTATAAAAATGGGTTTGGGCATATTCTACGGCGCTGCGGATGGTTTTCATAAAAGCGACATCCGCCGCTGTACTTCCGGCTTTACAACCCATAAAAAGAGTGTTCGTCATCCGGACCAGTTCTTTATGCTGATTATCAATTAATTCAAAATTAACAGAAAACGCATCATCCCAAAAAACAGAATCTTCATCCATGAAAAATCTCCTATCTTGTATGTTTCTTGTTTAAATGATAACCCGGTTTTCCAAAAAAAACAAATGTACCCTTCACATACAATCAGGAATTTACCGTTTTTTCCTGCTCTTTAGCTCTGGACCTAGACAAGGCCCGTACAATTCCGGTATACATACTCCGGAAGAAGCCCATCAGGGCAAAGCCCCAAAAACCAAGGAGTACGGCAAGCTCAATATTCCAAATCGCAAATAAAAAAACAAAAAAAACCAGCAATACCTTAACAAAATTTTTCTTTTTCCGAAACAGCCTGTTAGCAACATGGGGATACCGAATCCTTGTTACCATTAAGATACCGCAGGAAAAAACGGTAAAGGGCAGAAGCCAACTGGTTATATCCATCAAAGATGAAGAAAACTCCGGAAACCGGTCTGCAATGTCATGAATAAAATCTTCCTGAAAAATTATTAAACTTGAAACAACTCCGGCAGCCGCAGGAGAAGGAAGGCCGATGAAATTCTGATGATGGGACAGATCAGTATCATTTTCCACATTAAACCGTGCAAGTCTGATAACCACGCATAGGACATAAAAGATAGCTATAAAAAGCATCCACCTTCCTGCCAGTTGAACCAGTCGTGGACTTACCTGAGGAAAAGCTTCCCAGAGGGACACGGGAAAGAAAAATTTTCGCACGGCATTTTCCAGGCCAAAGTGGGCAACCATTACTTTGTACATAAGAAAAGCAGGGGCTACGCCAAAACTGATAACATCGGAAAGACTATCCAGTTGCCCCCCGAAACTTGATGCTGATCCGCTCCAACGTGCAACCTGACCATCCATTACATCGGCAATCATGGCAATGAGAATAAAAAAACCGGACATGGCAAAAAGAGAAATTCCCTGCTTGCGAAGCAGAAAGACTTCCATATAAATCCCCGGCCCGCGGCTTGCGTACACAATGGAAAGAAAGCCGCAAAGGGCGTTCATCAGGGTAACTGCCGTTGGCAGCACTGCAATATATTTTAACCGTTTCCGTTTACGAACCACTGATTCCCGGCCTTATAGATACCTGACAAGGGGTGTTATCCCCGCATGAACGTTATCGCCAACTTTTACCGTCACTTCGTATTTTCCGTCATTCTTTGCAGGCAGGCACAGCTCTGTACGGGAACCGAATTTAATCATCCCAAAGAGCGCTCCCTGCTTAAGTTCGTCCTTTTCATTAATTTTACAAACAATATGCCGGGCAATGGCGCCGCTTATCTGCCGGACAAGCAGGTGATCCTTTGGTTCTGCCAGGCGTCTTAAAAGCAGTGTATTTGATTCGTTAACCCGGCTGGAATCAGGATCTCTTGCATCTTTGAATATTCCCTTTTTATAGCTTATCCGCTCTACAGCGGCTGAACAGGGGCTGCGGTTTAAATGGACATTAAAAATGCTAAGGAAGATCCCAATCCGTAAAAGCGGTCCCAACTCATCATCGACCACTTCTGAAATTTCCGTTACCCTGCCGTCTGCCGGTGAATAAAGGATGGATTCGTCTTCTTTGATCTTACGGGGCGGGTTACGGAAAAAAGACAACATCCAGAAAAAAACCAGAAATAAGGCCGCTTCCGCCGGAACTATCCAAAAGAAATGCCGGCAATAAATAAAAAGTGCAGTCATCCCCGCAATGGGAAAGATGGGGAAAATCGCCGCCTGGGGAAGCCCCCAGGGAGTCAGGGGATTCCGCTTAAGAAAACGGATTACCAAAAACAGAACAGCAAGAATCAGCAGTACAAAAAGAATAATACCGGCTACACGGATTGGGTTCTGAACTCCGTCCCCGAAACGGTAAACAAGAAAAAACAATGTGTTGGTGCTGATCATTGCCGCGGGAATATCGTAGAGGGCAAAACGCCGTAGGGGAAGACCCAGAAAACCGGAGGTCATAAAAAGGGTATTCCGGGCGCCAAAAGGAATAAAACGACACACAATAAAAGTAAGAGGCCCGTGTTTATCCAGATGCCGGCTGACCCGGTCCAGATTTTTCTGGGAGAACAAGGTATCGGCATATTTAACCCTGAACACCCCTTTTCGTATCAGGGTTCCCAGATAATAGGACGTAAAATCACTGATAATCACACCGGAATAAATTGCAAGCAGGCTGGGGGCCAACATTCCCCTGGCGCCTTCTACCTGGGCCTGGACTGCTTCCTGATTTAGAAGGGCCCCGGTAATAATAACCAGGTCTTCAGAAAATGGTATATTAAGCCCCGCAAGCAACAGGCTTACCAATGCAGCCAGGGGATAAAATTGGGCATATTCACTTATAAAAGAAGAAAAAATATCCATGTTGCACCATTATTTAAGTATATAAAATGATATATTTATATACAATTGTCGGTATATTATAGTAACAAATTTACGGATTAGTGGGTTTACAATACGCTTTGAAGGAACTGGCGGGTTCGTTCATGGGCGGGCCTGGAAAAAATCGTTTCGGGTTTGTCCATTTCCAGGATTGATCCTTCGAACATAACCAGCACCTTGTCCGCCACATCCCGGGCAAAACCCATTTCATGGGTTACCACCAGCATGGTCATCCCCCCCTGGGCCAGGCTCTTCATAACCGAGAGGACTTCCCCGACAAGCTCCGGATCCAGGGAACTCGTAGGCTCGTCAAAAAGCATGATTTTCGGCTCCATTGCCAGTGCCCTGGCTATAGCCACCCGTTGCTGCTGACCGCCGGAAAGCTGTGCGGGGTAGGTATCGAATTTATCTCCCAATCCCACCCGTTCAAGGATGTTTTTCGATCGTTCCCGGGCTTCTTCGACAGAAAGCTTACGGACATGGATTGGAGCCAGCATTACATTTTCCAGGGCGGTCCTATGGGGAAAAAGGTTAAAGCGCTGGAACACCATGCCTACCTCCAGGAGAATTTTGTTACGCTCGTCGTGGTGCATCTTGACGTTGTTCACCCCATGATGACAGTCAAAAAGAAGCTGATCTTCGATGAAAATTTGGCCTTCGTCAAGGGTTTCCAGCCGGTTCAGGAGCCGCAGGTAGGTGGATTTCCCCGCCCCCGAAGGCCCGATAATACAAATAACTTCTTTCTGTTCAACCGTAAGGGACACATCTTTCAACACCTCCAGGGGGCCCCTACCCCTGCTGCCGTGAAAAGTTTTGCATATTCCGATTGTCTTAACCATTGACATGTTTCTGAAACCTCACTCGTACACCGAATATTTCTTTTCCAACCTGTGAAAGATAAAAGAAAAAATCCAGGTGATGATTAAATAAAGAATCATTGCCGGAATATAGACAAGAGCCGAACGGGTTGATCCTTCAATGCTCCTTGTTGCTTTGGTTATGTCAATCAATGCAATCATGGACACCAGGGAAGTATCTTTCAGAATCATGATAAATTCATTTCCCACAGGCGGGATAAGACGCCTGATTGACTGGGGTATTATCACCAGCCGCATGGTCTGTGCATAAGACAGACCCAGAGCCCGGGATGCTTCGAACTGGCCCTTGTCGATGCTCTGAATCGCCGCCCGGACGATTTCCGCGGAGTAAGCGGCAACATTCAGGCTGTAGGCGATAAAGGCATATGCAAAGCGGTTAAGTTCCTGATTTTGTATCGGAATAATAAAAATCGGCGACATCATGGGCAGGGCATAATAGATAAAGTAAAGCTGCATTAAAAGGGGTGTTCCCCGGAAAAAGAAAATATAACCGCTGCAGAATTTATTGATAAAAAACTGCCTGGATATTTTTCCTAAAGCCAGGAAGATACTTAGTATTACCCCGGCAGACACAGAAGTGACAGTCAGCCCAATGGTTATCCTGGCCCCGCTGAGGAGCGGGGGAATCCAGGATATGATTTTCTGAAAAATGTCCATTTATAAACCCAAAGGAAACAGTTTCTCTGCCTGATTACCTGACAGAGCTTACCATGTCAATATTCAGGATCCGTTCCGAAATCCTTTTCATGGTCCCGTCGGCAAAAAGCTCATCCAGGGCTTTATCAATAGCATTGGTCAGGGCGTTATTTCCCTTCTTAATGCAAATACCAAAAAACTCATCGGGTTCACCCAGCCATGTAATTTCAAAGATACTGTTGGGAACGGTTGTGTAATCCAGCGCCACTACGCTGTCGGTAACAATAACGTCCACCCGGCCAAGCTCAAGTTCATCGAAGCAACTCATCACCTTGTCATACTCAAAAGCGGTATAATTCAGCCCGTCTTCCACAAGTTTAGCCATAAAGAACTTTGCGGTGGTTTCGGCCTGATAAGAAACCCCAAGACCAGTCAATTCCTGCGGATTCCGGGGTTTAAATGATGAATTTTTCAGGGTAACAATTGCCATGGCATTGCCAATATAGGGCTTGGAAAAATTATGGACCGCCTGGCGTTCCGGAGTAATGGTTACCGAAGACATTATGCAGTCATATCTCGAGGTTTCCACCCCTGCAAAAATCCCGTCCCATCCGGTATCAATAAACCTGGCTTCAAGACCCATTTTAGCCGCAATAGCCTTTCCCATTTCCACGTCAAAGCCAATGGGAGTGCTGCCGTCCTCGTCATAATACTCCATCGGCGGGTAACCGATTTCCATGCCTATCATCAGAACCCCCTTTGTTAAGGTAAGTTCTCCCTTTTCGGTTTTGGACTGACAGGCTGCCAAACAGGCCAAAATCAATACAATACCCAGTAGGGCGGTTTTTTTGTTGTTCATCCTATTCTCCTTAAAAATGTAAAAATATACAGAAATATACCGATTTTTTAATATTTTGTCAAGATTGGGTGCATATTTATACAGGCTTATCAATGAACCTCCTTGCGGCAAGCCGCGGGGTATCTTTTAGCGGTGCAGAGTTTGAAAGGAGGTTCGTTCGATAGGAAGTTTATTATACCGTCTGGTTTAATACTAAATACTTCTATGCTATGCTTTCTCCGCTCCGCGGCAAGCAGCGGGGTATTAAACCAGACTTTCGAATAATATCAAAAAAGTTTTTGTCGATAATTTCTTCCAGTTCAAACCTGCCGGTTCCCTGTCCGGCTCCATCTTTTTTCCGTATGGCTGCCGCTGTCTCCAAAATTACAGGTAAATCCGCCCAACAGGAAAAAACCCTGCCCCTAAGCGGCTGCCAGGGGGCGTCTGTTTCCGTAAGCAAATATTCAGCCGGAAGGGCGGCGCAGGAACGGATCGCATTTTTATGGTTAAGAAGCAGGGTTGTTCCAAAGGAAAAAAAAGCCCTGATTCCCCGATGAAGCAGGGAAAAAGCTTCTTCGGGAGTACCTGACCAGGAATGGAAAATTACCGCAGGAAGCATTTTAAGGGTGCTGGTATGAAAGAAAATTTTATGCATGGCCCGGCGTACATGGAGGATCAGGGGTAAATTATAGCTTCGGGCAATATCCAGATGGGCGGTAAAAAGTTCATCCTGGATAGCTTCAGTTTCTTTATATTCATTTGAATAAAGATCAAAGCCTGTTTCACCCACAGCGGAGATTCGGCCTTCGTCGGCCAGGGCCAATAACAGTTCCAACTTGTCCCGAAAACCTGCAATGGACAAAGGGGACGAATTATTGTCCCGTTCTTTGTTTAATGAAGCCGGAAGCTGGGGGTGGACCGCAAAACAAGGATAGACCGGAGGAGCCCCGTCCAGTTTTGCCGTTGCGGCAATTTCTTCGTGCAGGGAAAATTCTTCCCTGTTCCAGGCGCTGGCAGCGCAAGCTA
>JAIRRF010000029.1 GCA_031256115.1 Treponema sp. | reverse complement strand
CATAGAGCAAATGACGGATTGGAAGACAGAATATGAGAATCTGACAAAATCAGACACATTGGAACACAAACGAACTATTGAATATGCATCTCATATCATAGAAGCTGTTGTTACAGGCAAACCCTATACAATTGGCGGAAATGTAATTAACACAGGAAACGGACTCATAGAAAACCTGCCCTCTGAAGCCTGTGTGGAAGTTCCCTGTCTTGTAGACGGCATGGGGATCAAAGGCTGCCATGTCGGAAGACTCCCGGTTCAGCTTGCGGCTATGAACATGACCAACATAAATGTCCACCTTATTACAATTGAGGCTGCACATACCAAAAAACGGGAACACATTTATCATGCCGCCATGCTGGATCCACACACTGCCGCTGAACTATCTCTGGATCAAATACGGGCCATGGTGGATGAATTAATTGAGGCCCACGGTTCCTGGCTGCCAAAATATACATAAAACTCATTTTGTTCTTTTTGTTTTTTTGCTATAGATACCGTCCCGGTTTTTTGATAGGCTTTTCTTATGCGGCGGTGTGTACATGCAATATAAGCGAATTATCCCCTGTCTGGATGTGGATGACGGAAGGGTAGTAAAAGGGAAAAACTTTAAAGACATAAAAGATGCGGGGGATCCCGTGGAATTTGCCCGGCGTTATAATGATGATGGCGCCGACGAACTTGCCTTTCTGGATATCGGAGCTACCACTAAAAGCCGGGCAACCTTGTTTAAAGTTGTAGAAAAAGTCGCTGCGGAAGTAACCATCCCCCTCTGTGTGGGCGGCGGCATCCGGAGCGTGGAGGATATGCGGGATGCCATCAATGCCGGAGCAGACAAAGTTTCGGTATGTTCTTCGGCGCTTCGGCAGCCCGAACTGCTTACGGAAATGGCAGAAACCTATGCAAAGGAGAGGGTGGTTCTTTCGATAGACGCCGCCAGAATCGTTTCGGACGGACCGGGAGAAACAGTATGGCATGCTTTTTCTCATGGAGGCAGTAAGGACTCAGGGCTCGACGCGGTACAATGGGCGGTCAAAGCAGCGCAGCTTGGCGCCGGGGAAATACTTGTAAATTCCATTGACGGAGACGGCACCGGCGAAGGTTACGATATTGAACTAACCCAGGCAATCATTCAAGCAGTGTCTGTGCCGGTAATAGCTTCCGGGGGAGCCGGAACCCTGGAACAGATCGCCGCGGTATTGCTCGGCCCTGCCGGGGCTGCTGCCGCCCTGGTGGCGTCAATGCTTCACTTCGGAAAAACAACCATTCCGGAGATCAAAAAGTACCTTGAATCAAAAGGAGTTACTGTCAGATGGTAATCGCTTCAATCGACATACAAGACGGTAGAGTAGTGCAGCTTAAGCAGGGAACTGAACTGGTCCTGCAGCGGGACAATGCCGCGGAATTGGCGGAGGAATTTGATCGTTATGGTGAAGTAGCAGTGATAGACCTGGATGCCGCCATGGGCAGGGGAAATAACAGGGACTTGATAAAAAGCCTGCTCCTTAAAGCCCAATGCAGAGTTGGCGGGGGTATTAAAAGTACGGAACAGGCAGTGGAACTAATCAGCCTGGGGGCACGAAAAGTTATTATCGGTTCCCAGGCTTTTCGTGATCCGGCTAAAAAAGGAAAAGGCAAGGAAGGGGGCGAGTTCGCCATTAACAGGCATTTTCTGGAAGCGCTGGTAAAAAAGATTGGCCGGGAGCGGATCATCATTGCAGTAGATGCACGTACCGCTTCCGGCGATAATTCTCAAAACAACGGAATATCGGGTTATGAAATTACCCTGGATGGTTGGAAGACTCCCACGGGGCTTCCACTGATCGAAAGCGCCCTTGAGGCTGCTCCTTATGCATCGGAGCTGCTTTTTACCTGCATAGACCGGGAAGGAACCATGACAGGTATAGACTTTGATCCGGTAAAGCAGCTTTGTACTGCGATAGGAGAGAATTGCCGACTTACCGTTGCCGGGGGCGTATCAAGTCCGGAAGAGATTGAAACCCTGGCTGCTCTTGGCTGTGATGTACAGCTTGGCATGGCCCTTTATACGGGCAGGATAAACCTGGCCGATGCTTTTATACATTCCCTAAACTGGGAAAAAACCGGCGGCCTAATGCCGTTAATCGTCCAGTCTTCCGACGGCCAGGTTTTAATGACAGGCTTTACCGACAGGGAGGCAGCGGCCGAAACTTTTAAACGCGGGATGCTCTGTTTTCACAGCCGGACAAGGAACAAGTTGTGGATGAAGGGAGAAAGTTCCGGCCATACCTTAAAACTCCTCCGGCTCCGGGCAGACTGCGACAGGGACGCTCTGTTAGCTGTTGTGGAACCGGCAGGCCCGGTCTGTCACACCGGAGCCTGGTCCTGTTTCGACGTTAAACGTTCTTTTTCCTGGGAATATCTACAAAGTGTAATTGCCGACCGGTTCCGCAATCCGGTACCCGGTTCCTATACCGCCGCACTGGACGATGTTCTTGTCCGGGAAAAAATAACGGAAGAGGCGGAAGAACTTTGCAGCGCAAAAACCC
>JAIRRF010000309.1 GCA_031256115.1 Treponema sp. | reverse complement strand
CATATTGAATCCTCCTGATAATGGTCCTTCCGCGGATGCGAAAAATATTATGGAAAGACATTTTGGGAACCGGCGTTACAAGAGGCGAAAATGAGCTATCAGGATTTTAGGGAATTATCCGGCAGATAGCCCGTGGTCCCGCATTGCTACGCTGGTCAATAGAATCTTTACTACTACTGCCATCATCGTCCATGGACTACCCCCTGCATTATGATTAAGAATGCCTGTATGGCATCTGTATTTCAACTTACCATAAAAACAAAGCCTTTGCAATACATAAATAATAGTATACGGTTTCATCATGAAGGACAAACTTTTTTCTTATATCGACAATGCCGAAGCCTTGGCGGTAGAACTGGAAACAGAAATGTGCAAGCGTCCTGCCGTTGCTCCCGAATCGGGAGGAGAGGGTGAGCTTGACAAAGCTCTTTGGCTGGAGAGCTGGCTTAAAGAGCGGGGTTTTCCTTTTGAACGGATAGACATAAAAGATGAGCGGGCCAAAGGAGGGGTACGCCCCAACCTTATAGTCGATGTACACGCCGCATGTAGCGGCGAATATAAAATAACTTCCTTACACTCGCGGCCCGAAGGGACGCATGTACACGCCGCTTGCAGCGGCGAATATAAAATAACTTCCTTACACTCGCGGCCCGAAGGGACGCATGTACACGCCGCATGTAGCGGCGTCGGATCCGGCAGGTCCGAACATAAATCACCGGGTGTTTTATGGATCATGTGCCATCTGGATGTGGTGCCCCCTGGTGAGATGTCTTTGTGGGATAATGATCCCTGGACGGTGCTTCGAAAAAATGACGGCCCCCTGGGGCCGCGGTTAATCGGACGGGGGGTAGAGGACAATCAACAGGGACTTACTTCGTCTCTTATTGCCGCAATGGCTTTTAAGCAAACAGGCCTTGTTCCGGGTTTTCAGGTAAAGCTCCTCTTCTGCGCTGACGAAGAATGCGGCAGCACCTACGGTATGGCGGCGCTGCTTAAGGAATGTCCCGGCCTTTTTAATAAAGATGATTTTGTCCTAATCCCTGACGGCGGAGACATCCGGGGCGAAACCATTCAGATTTCGGAAAAAAACCTTCTTTGGCTGGAATTCTCCACAAAAGGAAAACAGGCACATGGTTCCCGGCCCGATCTGGGCGCCAATGCCCACCTGGCCGGAGCGGAACTGGCGGTACGGCTTCACAGTGAACTGGACACGGTTTTTAATGACCGGGATCCGCTTTTTGAACCGGATTATTCCACCTTTCAACCAACAAAAAAAACATCAAATATACCGAATATCAATACCATTCCGGGAGATGATTACTTCTGCATGGATATGAGGATTCTTCCCCGGTACCCAATACAGCTTGTCCTAAAAGAAATTGATCGAATTAAAGCGGAAGTTGAGACAAAACACAAAGTAACGATAAGTTATAAGGCCGCCCAACAGGTAGAATCACAGGCTACCCCGGAGGATTCACCCCTGGTATCTATGTTGTCTGCCGCTGTAAAAGAAATCTACGGAACCAGTACCCGGCCTGTTGGAGTAGGGGGCGCCACGGTAGGATCCTTTCTGCGTAAAAAGGGAATCCATTGTGTTGTATGGAGCCGCATAGATGATACGGCTCACCAGCCAAATGAATATACCCTTATTACCAACATCCTGGGAGATGCCAAAGTAATAGCCCTTTTAATGTTGGGAACCTCTAAAAACCCTGTTTGAGTTTTCAGAAGTTCCTGTGCTGCTGTCGCAGCATTATTTGAGCCAGAAAGCGACTTTCCCTTAGACTGCGGGGCGGTCTTCCCATAAGCTAAGGGAGGGTCTTCCCTCAGCTTACGGGAAGGTCTTCCCTCAGGTTACGGGAGGGTTTAGTCCGAAAGCTCTTTATAAAGGATTTAATGGGCGCTATCGCGCCCGGCAGTATCATAAGCTCTGCCAACCTTTTTTTCCGTTTTTTTCTATTTTTATTCGAAAGTCTGGTTTAATATCCCGAGGCTTGCCTTGGGGAGCCTCATTAAAGCGCCATGCATCTTTATGCCTTAGTAAGTATTACACCCTTGCCCTTAGTTGATATTTCCTGTCGGCGGTAAGGGTGGATTCATGGAAATTTGCTTCATTAACAAATTTCCCTGCTACCGGGATTTATCGACACCGTTACGCTTGCAGTGTTCAGCTATAACACAGCGGGAACAGAAGGGGCTTATGGGGCGGCATATATGCTGGCCGTAAAGAACCAGCAGGGGGTTTACAGCCTTCCAATATTTTAGGGGCAGAATTTGCCGAAGGATCATTTCCGTTTCTTCCGGGTTCCGAGTGCTTAGCCAGCCGGTTCTGTTTGAAATCCGGTGGACATGGACATCCACGCATATGCCATCCTTATTGTACGCCTCTATCAATACAAGGTTGGCGGTCTTCCTTCCCACCCCCGGGAGGCTAAGCAGGGTTTCCAAATCAGCCGGTACTTTTCCTTCATATTTATTGATGAGCAGGGCGGCAATTCTTTTTAGGTTTGCCGCTTTGGTACGATAGAAGCCCGCGGGATAGGCCAATTGTGCTACGGTTTCTTCTTTCATGGCCAGGAGTTTTGCCGGAGTGGGGGCTTTGGACAGGAACGTCTGGGAGCATTTAAGGGTAACTTCGTCCTTGGTACGAAGGCTCAGGATGGTAGAAACCAGAACAGCCCAGGGATCTTTTTTGTAGCGTTCCGCTACTGTAGTTACCGATGGGTCATCGGCGCCTGTTTTTTGAAGATCCCTGCGCCATCTTTGCAAGGCTGTGACAATCCCATCCCATCCGGACGCTTTGTTCGACACGCTTATACTCCATTCAAGGTTCTGCATTCGTAAGCAGACATACCGCTTCCGCCTCTACAGCAAGCCCTTCGCCAATGGGGCCCAGGCCTTCGCCGGTTTTTGCCTTGACAAAAATTGTCTCTATATCCACACCCAGGGATTGAGCCAGGGAAGAACGGATCTGTTCCCGAAATGGGAGGATTTTTGGCGCTTCGCAAAGAACGCAGCAGTCCAGGTTCGATAAGCGCCATCCCATTGATTTTACTTTTGCCCAGGATATTCTTAAGAGCTCCATGGAATCTGCATCTTTGTAACGGGGATCTTCGGGAGGAAAAAATTCCCCTATATCTCCCAGGCAGGCGGCGCCTAGAACGGCATCAATCACCGCATGGGCCAGGACATCGCTGTCTGAATGTCCTTCTTCACCTTTTGGAAAAGGAATGTGAACTCCCGCAAGAAGAAAGGGCCGGCCTTCCACAAGCCGGTGAAGATCATGGCCTAGTCCTATTCTCGTTTTCATGGTTTCCGTTTTTAACCAGCATTTCCAGGTCTTCAGGAAAAGTTATTTTTTTATTCAGGGGCGAACCGGAGACTACAAAAACTTCGCCGGCAAATTCTCCCCATACTTCAGCATCATCCGTATAAACCCAGCCCTCTCTTTCCTTTATGACGGCCTTCTCGTGGGCCCTAAGGATATCGGGAAAAATAAACCCCTGAGGGGTCTGGGCATTCCCAACCTGAACCCGGCGGAGATGGCGTTTTATAAAACCTTTTTCATCTATTTCTTTAGGCGTGTCTGTCAGCGGCAAAAGCGGTACTGCCGCTTTATGCTTTAGGGTTGCATCAATAATCCGGTCAATCAGGGCCGGTTCCACCCAGGGCCGGGCGCCATCGTGGATTAGTACATACCGGGTGCGGATATTTTCCAACAGGGAAAGGGCATTGTGGACTGAACTCCGCCTGGTCGGCCCCCCTGCGACAAAATAGAAACGGGGTTTAGCCCGGGGACGCAGGAGACGGCTGGGCAGGCTGTCC
>JAIRRF010000253.1 GCA_031256115.1 Treponema sp. | reverse complement strand
GGCGACAATGTAATTTTTAAAATAGATGGCTACGAAGGATTAGCCTTGGAAATCTATACCACCCGGGCGGACACTCTTTTCGGAGCAACTTATATGGTGCTGTCCCCGGAACATCCTCTGGTAGAAAAGATCACCACCGCTGAGCAAAAAAACGCCGTAAACTCCTACCTTGAAGAGGCGGCAAAGAAAAGCGATCTGGAAAGGACCGATTTGGCAAAGGAAAAAACCGGAGTCTTTTCAGGGGCCTATGCGATTAATCCGGTAAACGACAAAAAAATCCCCATCTGGATTGCCGACTATGTGTTGATCTCCTACGGCACAGGAGCGATTATGGCGGTTCCTGCCCATGATGAACGGGACTGGGATTTTGCCAATGCATTTAATCTGCCTATTGTTCAGGTGGTTTCATCATTGCCATCTGATGACCAGTGTGAAAACGCAGAAGGTGTTTTCACAGGCAACGGCTGGTCGGTTAATTCGGGTTTCCTCAACGGCCTTTCTACTCCCGATGCAATTAAAGCTATGACAAAATGGCTGGAGGAAAAAAGCCTGGGGAAATTTGCCGTAAACTACAAACTCCGGGATTGGATCTTCAGCCGCCAGCGATACTGGGGGGAACCCATCCCGGTGGTGCATTGTGAAAAATGCTCAGCCGAACGCGGTTCGGCAATTGTTCCTCTTGACGAAAAGGATCTTCCCCTGAAACTTCCGGATGTCCTATCCTATGCTCCAACTGGCACCGGTGAATCGCCCCTGGCTGCCATTGACGAGTGGGTAAACACAAGCTGCCCCAAATGCGGCGGTCCTGCCCGGCGGGAAACCAATACCATGCCCCAGTGGGCCGGTTCATGCTGGTACTATCTGCGTTATCTGGATCCCCAGAATCCTGATGTCTTTGCAGGCCGGGACAAGATCAACTATTGGGCTCCGGTTGATCTTTATGTAGGGGGAGTGGAGCATGCTGTACTGCACCTCCTCTATGCCCGGTTCTGGCATAAAGTGCTTTACGATTTTGGACTGGTAAACAGTAAGGAACCCTTCCAGCGGCTTGTTAACCAGGGAATGATAACCAGTTTTGCCTACCAGCGGAAAGACAAAACCCTGGTTCCTACTGACCAGGTAGAAAAACAACCCGGCGGACGTTTTACAGAAAAAGCCACCGGTGAAGAAGTGGCGGAAGTTATTGCCAAGATGAGCAAAAGTTTAAAAAATATCATTAACCCCGACGAGATTGTCCGGGATTACGGCGCAGATTCCCTGCGGGTCTACGAGATGTTTATGGGCCCGCTGGAAATAAGCAAGCCCTGGAGTACGGCAGGACTTGTCGGTGTATCCCGATTTCTTGAACGGATTTGGAATTTGAGCGAAAAAACAGACGAGACAGACGGCACGGTGCATGATGAGCTGACCCGGCTCCTTCACAAGACGATCAAAAAAGTAAGTAACGATACGGACACTTTGAACTTTAATACTGCCATCAGCGCCATGATGATCTATTCCAACGAACTGGCAAAGTTGCAGCATATTCCCATTTCACTCTGGGAACCCCTGGTTAAAATGCTTTCCTGTTATGCACCCCATCTGGGAGAAGAACTCTGGGAAAGAACCGGGCATAAAACTTCAGTATCCAAAGAAACCTGGCCTGTTTGGGACGAAAACCTTTGCATTGAAAGTGAAGTTACCATAGTGGTACAGGTAAACGGCAAAATACGGGATAAATTTACCGCCCCGGCGGGATTGCCAAAAGAAGAACTGGAAAAACAGGCTTTTGCCCTGTCCAACATACAAAAATGGCTTGACGGCAAAACTGTACAAAAAACCATCACCTTACCGGACAAATTGATAAATATTGTGTTATAATGATTTTTATTCACAACATTTTGGGGTTTAGTGCATGTTTGATATAATTGCAAAAACAGGAATTGTTCCGGTAATTAAGATTGACGATCCCGAAAAAGCCGTTCCTTTGGCCTGGGCGCTTCTGGCGGGCAATATTCCCTGTATGGAGATTACCTTCCGTACCAATGCCGCCGAAGAAGCTATAAGGCTGGTAAGACAGGAAGTGCCGGAAATTCTCCTTGGGGCCGGTACAGTCCTGACCACTGATCAGGTTGACAGGGCTCTTACGGCAGGCGCCAAATTCTTTGTCAGCCCCGGTTTCAATCCCCGGGTGGTTAACTATGCCCTGGAAAAAAATGCCGTAATAATTCCGGGATGCGTGACGCCATCGGATATGGAACTGGCCATAGAAGCAGGAATAACCACGGTAAAGTTTTTTCCCGCAGAACAGGCCGGGGGCCTGGAGTACATCAAGGCTGTCTCTGCGCCGTACCCCATGCTCTCCTTCATGCCCACCGGGGGCATCAACCCGCAGAACCTTGCAAAATATCTGGGCCATAAAAAAATTCTGGCCTGCGGCGGTTCATGGATGGCCGGGGCGGATCTGATTAATGCCGGGGACTTTGCTTCCATTACCGCCTTTTCCAAAGATGCTGCGGCTATTGCCGCGGACGCGATAGCAAACCGAATTCAATGAACCTCTAAAACATAACACGGAGAAAAGCATGGCGGTATGTGCATGGGAAAAATAGTATGCTTTGGCGAAATTATGTTACGTCTGGCTCCGGAAGGCTACTACCGTTTTATACAGGCTTCTGCATACGACGCAACATACGGCGGCGGCGAAGCAAATGTGGCGGTATCCCTGGCAAACTTCGGCATGGATGTTGTATATGTAACCAAGCTCCCCAAACACGAGATCGGACAAGCCGCCGTAAACAGACTTCGGGAATTCGGAATAGACACTTCCTGCATAGTCAGGGGAGGCAGCAGAGTGGGAATCTACTTTCTGGAAAGAGGAGCATCCCAACGGGCATCAAAGGTGATCTACGACCGGGCCCATTCCGCTATTGCCGAAGCTGAACCAACAGACTTTGACTGGAAACATATTTTT
>JAIRRF010000240.1 GCA_031256115.1 Treponema sp. | reverse complement strand
TTCTTATCGCAGAGCGCGCGAAGGCGCAAAGCACGCAGAGTTTAATCAAGGCCATTAACTATTCTGATTATCCCATCTTTCATTTATTCTGTTCCAAAATTCAAAATGTAACCAAGCTTAGTATTTGTCAATTTTAGGTAGGTTAATAATTGTTTCTTATGGACATCTACGATTTTTTCAACGGATTTTAGCTCAATTATTACCTTTCCTTCGATAAACATATCTGCTCGAAAGCCTTCATCAAAATATTCTCCCTCAAATTCTATTGGGATTTGTACCTGACGTTGAACAGAAAGCCCTTTCCTGTATAATTGTTTAGTCAGGATGGATTCATAAACACTTTCGAATAATCCGGGTCCAATTTTTTTATGTAAATTCACAGCAGTATCAATTACAATGGAACCAATTTGATTTTCTGTCATTTTGTTACGCCCTTATTATTCTATTAAGCCAATGATATGCATGGCGCTTGTATAAAATAAAATATTTCTGGATTTTTATCTCACAAAGGGCACTAAGATACAAAGGACACTAAGAAAAGAAAAATGAGAAAAGAGAAATGAAGAACTGGTTTTTATGGCTTTGCGTCTCTGCGTGAACCTCTTTTTAATTTTTTCTACAACCTCAAGAGATCGCAGTGTAAAATAAATTTGTTTCACCTTATCCCCGGAATCAGGCCTGCCAGGGATTCATCGTACATGGCATAGGCATGGATCGCAGGCCGGAAGTAATTTCCTCTGTAAGAATTATTTACCTTGACAGTAACGGCCGTGGAAGCGCCCGGTTCCAGGCTAAAATATGTCATAACCCGATCGTCCCGGATGTCCTGGTAATCAAAAGGAGATGCACTGCCTTCTTCCGCACCAATCCTGTCGTTGATAATTTCCCAGGAGGCAGGAAGCTGATGAACCAGGGCAATATTCTCTACCTTAACCCGGCGGGTATTGGTAACCGTAACCCGGATGCTCATGTCCTGACCGGGGTTAAGAGAAACAGGGTCAATGACAGCGCCGGACTCAAGGCGGTACTCAACTCCCAGGCTAAGGCCGTTAGAAAGGGGCTGCTCCTTTCCTTCTTCGGGAATTCCCCGGACGGCAATACGGGCATAGACCGGAGCGCCTGAAAGATTTTTTACGGAAAAAGCGCCGGAAGAACCCGGAGGATTACCCAGGGAAATCTGGCTTGTCTGGGAACCAAAAGCTATGGTATTCCTGCCGCCGTTCGCGAAACTATACTCCGCCCTTATTTCCCCTGTTTGGGATGAATTTATACTTCCCTGCATAAACAATATGGCGGCCCTTAAGGCATGGGCCGTTTCCTGGGTAGAAAGCCAGGCCTCCGCCGAAAGAGTGTTCGAGATTTGCTCAAAGAGGCTCTTTGTATCCGCATCGGATCCCCCCAGGAGAATCAGGGTTTCCAGAATAATCGCCCTGTCCCGGAAGGCCGAACCGAAGGTTTGACCATATTCACGGTAGGGCTCCACCGCGGTACCCAAATTGCTAATCAGATTCCTGGCAGTGTCCCGCTGGCCCGCATACCAATAGGCTGCGGCAAGCCGCCACCGGGCCAATGGCTCAAGACTTCGCCGTTCCCTAAGGCGGTTCATGGAACCCAAATCCGCCTGTCCGGCCAGGGCCAAAGTATAAAGCCGATAGGCCTGTTCCGCCTGGTTACCGTCCCCGGAAGCCCAGAGAGCCGCCCTGCTCTTCTGGAATTTAATAAAATCATTAAACATTCCCTGGGGAACCGTATAGCCGGAACGTCTGGCCTCCACAAGGAAATGACCCACATAAGTGCTGGCCCAGTCGTTGGCGGATTCCCCTCCCGGCCAGTATGCAAAGCCGCCGTCCGGAATCTGGAAGGATGCTATTCTGGTCAGACCTGTGCGGATATTGGAGCGTATTTCATTTACCCTGGCGGCGTTCAATTCGAGTGCCTTGTCCAGGTACAACTGGGGGAAAAGAATACTGGTGACTTGTTCAAGACAACCGTGGGGATAACTGATAAGCCGGTTAAGCCTGCCTTCCAGGTTGATCGGCGGAAGCCGGGAAAGTTCAAGTACCGCCGTATTGGTCCCGTTCATCCCCGGAAAATCAAGATTTCCCGTCCATGTTTCATTGGGAGTAAGCATTTTTACTTCAGCATGGGTTACCGGAAGGGCTGTACTCCGCACTTCCAGATCCGTCAGATGCCGGGCATTTTTAAGGGTTGGGGAAGAGCCGGTAATGTTAAACCGTATAATTCCCGGCACAGCCGGGGCTTTTATTCTGAAATGGATTGTTTTTTCACCCGGCCTGTCAAAGGAAACCCTTTGGGTCTCCTGTCTCTGCTGGGAGCCGTTTAACAAGACCGCACCCTGAACCGCCAGGTTTACTTCCACATTCCGGGCTCCCGGCCTGTATAGGGCAACTGCAACAGGAATTACCGCTTCATCTCCGGGAGAAATCACCCGCGGAAGGGTGCCAAATACCATAAGGTCCGAAGAAACCTTTACCTGTTTTTCAGCGGTTCCGTAGGCCCGATTAACTCTTCTGCCGCTTTCGTTAGAAGAAGAAGCGGCCAGCACCATGATCCGTAAAGCTCCAATATATGGAGGAAGGTTAAAACGCTCGGTTTTCTTTTCCCCCGGTTTTAACTCAAAGGGGCCGAAATAGCGCACCACCGGCTTAAAACGCTGGGATTCTTTATTGCTGTCTGAGCTGCCATCTTCGCCGCCGCCAATGGCCAGCATGGTCTCCAGCCGGCCCGAATAGGCGCCCATAAAATCAGCAAAGAGATCCCAGGATTTAAGAAAAGACGCTTCCTTTGCATAAAAGGTATTGCGGGGATTGGGAAGAGAAAAACGGGTAAGCCCCAAAAGCCCTTCGTCAACCACCGCCACCGTATAGCTCATGGGCCTGCCAGAGGCTTCACTTACGGTAAAGGATACTTCTGTTTCAGGTTCCCAATTTTCCACTGCGGTGATCATCGGAACAAGCCGGGTCCTGGTATCTTCCACCATAACCGGAGTTATACCGTAGAGCCGCAGGGGCAGATCATTCTGGGTTTGAAGATGGGGCTGTACCAGGCTTACATGGACATATACATTGGGAACCATGGAAGGATCGGCGTTAAACTCATAACGGGTCTGCATTTCCTGACAGCGAATCCATTCCCGTTTGATTATATTGCCGCCCTTTTCAATCATCACCAGGGCGCCGGCATCCTTATTCGAAGGAAAACTGACGCTTACCTTTTCACCTGTCCGGTACTGGGTTTTATCGGGGCTGAGTACCAGCATAGCTGCGGCGCCCTGCCCTTCTCCGTCGGTGATTCTGCCCGCCCAGCCCGGCCAGTCTATGTATGCCACAGATGCCGTTGAATGGCCTTCCCTGTCCCGGATCAATACCAGGTAACGTCCCCATTCGGGGTACTTTACCTGGAAGTCCCAGCTTCCCCGTCCGTTTTGAATCGCTGCGGTTCCGCTCATAACAGGCTGTTTTGACAGAACCGAAGCAAAATCGGCAGCTTCGGATCCGCCCTGTTCCCACCACCAGCGCCATTCAAGTTTGTACATGGCACAGTCAAGTTCTACTCTTCCGCTTAGGGGTTTTCCATCCGGATCCAGAAGCAGGATCTCCGCCCGGTGGTTTGTGTCCGTTAAGAGCGCATTTCTGGAAGCATCTCCTTTTGGAAGCCTGATCCCCACATAACGCTTATAGGGGGAAAACTCTTTGGTAGTCTGTTCCGTAGAAAAAGCGCCGGAACTTTCAAAAACCCGTGTCATAAAACGGGCGTTGAGTTTTCCGGGAACAGTTCCCGGATCAAGATCCAACTCTAAACGGGCCTTTCCTTCACCATCAAGTTTTCCTTCCCAAACTTTCTGCCGTTCTCCCGAAACGGTCCGGGAAGGATCGCTAAAGACATAATCCCCATAGCTGGGAAAAATCCCTGTTTTTTCGGAGAAAGCAACCGTAATATCCGCATTAAGATTAGGAGCGGCTGCGCCGTAGAGCCAGGCCGCTTCCAGACCAAGGCTTTGATCTTTTTCGATATAATCTTTGGGGCCAAAG
>JAIRRF010000177.1 GCA_031256115.1 Treponema sp. | reverse complement strand
AGGACGTTTTCAATCATTCCTAATTCCGCCGGATACCCGTCAAGGTAAAGAAACCCTTCCCGGTCTACCCAGATTTCCAGGTTCTTTTCCGTGCTGGTCCGTTTGGCCCTGTCCGCTTCGGGATATTCGATCTTTACTTCCCTCCGGTAATTAATCAGGGCCACCAGCATAATAAAAATAAGGAGAAGAAATGCCACATCGCTCATGGAACTCATGGGCACCACCGGGTTTCGCCGGTTCCGCCGGATTTTCATGGCGGATCCTCCGCCGGTTTATGCAGGGAAAAAGAAAAGGATTCCACGGCGTTTTCCTGAGCCAGTTCTACAAAGGAAACCACGCTTTGCCAGGGAGCATTTCCGTCCACGGTCAGAAACACCGAGAGGTGGGGATGTTCCGCCAGGGCTCTTCGGATTTCCGCAGAGGCTTCATCGAAAGACAGGGGCATTTCTTTAAAAAAGAGGAAACCCTTTTCATCAATACTAAAGCGGAGCAATTCGTCCCGGGGTACTGTCTTTATCGAATCCTTTCGGGGAAGGTTCATCAGAAAGCCCCGGTTTACGTTGAACCCGGCGATGACGATAAAATAAATAATAAGAAGAAAGGCTATATCCGAAAGGGCGCTGGAACTTTCTATACCTTCCCGGGATTTCCGCTTAATCAGCATATATCCCTACGGGATTTGGCCAGTGCGGTAATTAACTCCGAACAGGACTGTTCGGTCCGGACCGAAAAACGATCCACAAAGCTGGCAAGCAAATAATAGACGCTCATGGCAATAATTGCAATGATAAGGCCAAAGACGGTGGTAAGGAGCGCTTCGTAAATGCCGTTGGCCACAATCTGGGCATTCACTTCCGTTGCTTCGGCAATAGACCGGAATGCGCTGATCATCCCCGAGACGGTTCCCAAAAAGCCCGTCAGAGGCGCCAGAGATCCTATGGCGGTAAGAAAATTAAAACCCGATTCCAGGGAATTGATGCAGCCCAGAGCTTCGGTTTCTACGGTCTTTTCCAGCCTGTCTTCGCTCAGATCCGAATTGTTTACCAGGGCCAGAAGTACCCTGGCAGCCATGCTGCCGTTTTTTTGCGGTTCCAAAAAATCCGCGGCGGTTTTAATATTTCCCTGCCGGATGCATTCCAGCACTTTTGAAGCCAAAACATCAATTCGAAGCTTATGCCTGCAAAGGTAGATAATCCGGTCTATGCTGATTGCTATGGTGATTACAGAAAAAACCAGCAGGGGCCACATAAAAATTCCGCCCAGATTAAAGAGTTCCATCATGGAAAATGTCGTGCTTCCTTCCATATATTACCTCGCTGTTTATTTTGTATTATGCGGGGAGGTTCATTCCGAATAATGCTGCTCAAGGGCTTGTGCAATATCGTTGTGGAGTTTTTCCGCCAGGAAATTCTTCCTGTCTTCCGGAGGTAATTTTGCCGTATCAACCAGAGGAAGGAAGCTGATATTTGCAGGAACAGAACAGACCCGGTAATTTTTTTCAAATACATCGTAACTGCCGGTGATCGCCATGGGAATGATCATTGCCTCCGACTGGGTTGCTAATTTAAAGGAACCGGGATGGAAAGGCGCCAGTCCCCGGCCTCTGCTTCTTGTTCCTTCGGGAAAGATTAACATGGCTCCCCCATCCTTGATCTGTTTTATTCCCGAATTAATGGTTTTTAAGGCCTTCCTTGGGTTCCTCCGATCGATAAAGAACCCCCCCAAAAAATAAATCCAGATATTTATTCCCGGTATTTGCATGAGTTCTTTTTTTGCAATAAACCCAAAAGGCCGTCCGATATAAGCCAGGGCAAGGATAATATCGAAGATTCCCACATGGTTGGACACAAAGCAAACGCCGCCTTTCTTCGGTATATTTTCCCTGCCTATAACGGTCATGGAACAGCCTGTGACGACAACAACTATCCTGGCCCATCCCTGGGCAATTTTATAAATCAGAAAGCCCATGGGCCGCTTTAGACCCAAAAAGCTGATGATAAATAAAATAAACCCCAGCGGCACAACAATAACTAAGACAAGGGCTGTGACGCTGAATGCAATAATTGTTTTTGCCAAGGCTCTTATACCTCCTAAGACCCGATTAAAGTACCTTGAGCGACTTTAGTTCGTCATGTGCTGCTTCAGGATCCTTCCATAAAAAAGCCTGAATCCCTATAGCCCGGGCGGCGTTAATATTTTCTTCCACATCATCAAAATAAACCAGCTCCTCTGCTTTGCAGTCAAGCTGGGAAAGAAGGATATGGTATATTATTTCTTCCGGCTTTACTGCGTCTACATTACAGGAAAAAACTCCCGTGTCAAAAAGCTTATAAACCGGCAGAGTTTCCATAACCCTGTCCAAAAAATCCTTTACCATGTTGGAAAGAATAGCAGTCTTTATTCCGCTGTTTTTTATCTCCTGAATTAACGCTTCTGTTTTAGGGTTTATATGGGACCAGCTCTCCATATCCCGGGCGATAAGTTTGTCCAATAAGTTTGAATCCGCATGGACTTCTACATCGGCCAGGATATTTTTAAAATATTCTTTTCCGTCCATTTGACCCTGATCATATAATGAACGGTTGTCCCAGTAGATTTGATTCATAAGAGAAGCATCTATACCTGCCATTTCCGCCATGTCTTTCATGGCTTCACCGTCTTGCGGATATGAAATTACACCGCCATAATCAAAAGCAACTGCCTTAATTTCCATTTTTTTCTCCCATTTTAGTATACAACTATTCCGGAACAATAATCCGGCCTCCGTACAGCTCTTTTGGATATACCGTGATGCCCAGTTTTTTTTCGATCCTTTGCAAACAGCGCAGTTCCGCTTCATTGCCGATGCTGACCATGATTCCCTGTTTCCCGGCCCGCCCGGTACGGCCGGCCCGGTGAAGGTATGTTTCGTGGTTCTCCGGAATATCCAGGGCAATCACATGACTTATTCCTTCAATGTCCAGACCCCGGCAGGCCAGATCGCTGGATACCAGAACAGAAAGACTCCCCTTCCTGAAATCATCCAGGGATGTTTTTCGCAATTTTCTGTCCATGTCCCCCCAGATTCCTCCCGCAGCCAGATGGTGGTACTGCAATTGCGAGACAATGTTTCCAGCATCTCCGCCCCGGGAACAAAAAACCAGCGCTTTAAGTCCTGTCTTTGTTTGAGCGGCAGCCAGAAGAGACCGGAGAAGGGATATTTTTTTCCGCTTTTCAGCAAAAAAGGCCCAGTGTTCGATATTCTGCTGCAATACCGTTGCAGCTTTAGTTTCTATATATTTCCAATCCGGGCCATTTTGCGGGCCAAGGGAAAAAAGCCGTTCTCGGCTTTTGGCTGAAAATGTAGCGGAACAGGCTATGAACCGGCAATCCGGCTGCCTTAAGCGATCCGTCTTTTCGTTAAATGCCGTAGAAAAAACAACGGATGTTTCGGGAAAAAGTTCTTCCGCCATAAGACGGTCCCCTTCATCCAGGACCAAAAAGCGCAGGGAACGGAGTGAAAGTTTTTTCATGCGGATTAATTGTAAAACTCTGGCGGGGTTGCCCACCGCCGTCATGGGTTTATTTTTTTTCAAAGTTTCAATCTGCCTGTTTAATGGGACAGAGCCAATTAAAAGAATCGGCCGGGAAATTGTTTTTTCTGCAGATGTAACGGTGGATAAGGATTCCAGTTCTTTTTTTATCTGGGAACACAGCTCATGGGTGGGGGCAAGGATCAGCGCCTGAAGAGTATTCCTTCCTTCTATAAGATTAAGTTTTTGGAAGATGGGTAAAAGGTAGGCAAGTGTTTTTCCGGATCCGGTTGGAGCGGTAAAAATCAGGTTAGCCGGAGGGAAACCCCCACTTTGCCCGGCGGGTGATGGCGGTTTTTCCAATAAAAATGGGATTACCCTTTGCTGGATTTCTGTGGGGCTTTCTATTCCCCGGTGTTTAAGAATTTCGATATAAGGGGGAGAAATTCCCAATGTAGAAAAATCCATTGTTATAAAACCTGATCACCGGAAACAGTCCGGTTCTTATGACGGACATAGGCGGCGGATTCATGGTAAATTTCTACCAGCCGTCCGGTAATGGTTCCAATGGTCCAGCGCTGGGCATGAAGACGGGCTTCTTTGGATTTTTGTTTATGTACCTCATCGTTGTCCAAAAGTTCCATAACCCGGTCCCGGAATTCATCTTTGTCGTTTTGTACCATGAACCCTCCCCGGTTTCCTTCCATAACCTGAAGGGTCCCCATATTACCAATGGCTACCACGGGGATACCGGAAAGCATTGCTTCGATGGTTACAAGCCCCTGGGTTTCTGTTAAGGAAGGCATGACAAAGATATGGGATATGGCATAGAGCAGGGACAGTTCTTCCCGTTCCAGATAACCGGTAAAAACACAATATTCATCCACCCCGCAGTTCCGGGCTTCTTCCGCATAGTAATCCTGCCAGGGGCCGCTGCCGGCAATTACCAGGGCAAGATCGGAATATTTTGCCAGAAGCTCAGAAAACAACTGAATAATAAAGCTTAAGTTTTTTTCCTTTGCCACCCTTCCGGCGAAAAGGAGGATTCGTTTTCCTTTTAGAACAGGATATTTTTCTTCAGTTAATTTTCTGAAATGTTCCACAGATTTTTCGCTATGCCTGAACAGATCAGGATCAATCCCGGTGGGAAGCAGACGGATTTCTTTTTTTATATGGTAGTTTCTTACCAGTTCTTCTATCTGTGTGGTAGGTACTATTACCAGATCTGATCGTTTTATAAGAACCTTTATATAACGGCGTATTGTGTAGCGAAGAAGACATTCCGGAATTAAAGGAAAATAATTTGCCGCATAGTCTTCCCATATGGTGTGAAAAGTATAAACCGCCGGAAGGCCCCTTTTTTTTGCATAGACAAAACCTATGTCGCCGATGATAAACTCCGTGTTTACATGAATTACTTCGGGTCCGAATGCATCAAGTTCTTGTTCCACCCAGGAACGTTTGTGAACCTTGGCAACCCTGTC
>JAIRRF010000068.1 GCA_031256115.1 Treponema sp. | reverse complement strand
CTATGGTTGAGTTTACAAACCTCCGGACCACCCGGAGGTTGACATCCGCCTCCAGAAGGGCCATCTTGATGGCCTCTACTGCATCGTCAATGTTTTTTTCGGTAATTGTTGACTTCCCGGCCACAAACCGGAAAGCATCAGAAATCTGATCGCAGAGTTTGTCAGGATGTCCTTCTCCGACTGATTCGGAGGTAAAAAAATACCGACGATTTTCCATATTATACTCCTTTAATTTAGTTTATTGTACAGGGAATTGTATCATTCCTTGTACAATAAACAATTATAATCGGAAATAGTCAATTAATTTAATTAATTGACTATAATCTCCTCTAGTATAAAAAAAAATCCGGACATATGCAATGCATAACTGGTTTTTTACAGGAAAGCCGCCGGATCCAGCAGACTCCCGGGGAAAAGAACTATAAAATCTCACCGCCAAAAACAGCCCTGTTACGCCCTGTTTCTTTGGCTTTATAAAGTGCAGTGTCGGCTACGGAAAGAAAACGGTCAATTGGGCTGTCCGTTACGGGTATTAGCGTGTTTACTCCAATGCTGACTGTTAGTCTTGTGCCCTTTAAATCAGTACAGGGAATTATCATATTTTCGATTTCCATACGAATCTTTTCGGCGACACAAACCGCTCCGGCTGAATCCGTTGAGGGCAGCAAAACAATAAATTCTTCACCACCCCAGCGGGCGGCAAAATCCATAGCTCGTTTTATTGTTTGCTTTATTGTTTTTGCTGTTGTTTTCAGCGCCACGTCACCCTGTTGATGTCCGAATGTATCGTTGTAATTTTTAAATTTATCCACATCAATAATCATAATACTTATAGCATCTTTTTCTCTTATTGCCCGGTTCCATTCCAAATCCAGCCTGTTGTCAAAGCTGCGTCTGTTTGGTATTCCTGTCAACTGGTCTATCATGCCAAAAGCCGTTAATTCCAATACGCTGTTGGCAAGTATTTTATAATCACCGGAAAAATCTCCGGTATCAAGACAATAATCGGTGTTGCCTTTCTTTTGTTCGGCAATCATGGTATTTATGCCTTCCAGTAATTTTTGTAAAATAACAGCCATTTTTTGCAAAGATTTGCCCAGGAGTCCTACTTCATCTTCTCCGTTTATCTGTACATCAATATTTAAATTACCGTTTGCAATATTATTCATGCTGTCAGATAATTTCGTAATTGGTTTACTAATCGAAGAAATGATATAGTACAATAATACAATGGATACGGCCAGTCCGCTTAAGCCAAGAATAATACCGTCCCTGATAGACTTGGTTGAAGCTGTTATTAATTTCATTTCCGGAATGCCCAAAAAAATGACGGCGAAGGCTTCATCATTGGCATTTAACAGAGGTTTGTAAAAAGTATCATATTTTTCACCAAGAATATCAATCCTGCCTGAATATTCCTGTTTGTTATCTATAACAATTTCCGCTATGTGAGGGTCGAGTGTTGTACCTACAATACTTTGTCCATTCATGGTAATTGTTGAAGCAATTCTTGTATTGCCAAAAAAAACAGTAATCTCGGAATTTAACAGTCTTTTTAGTCCTTCTACTGTGTCTTCCGTATCAAAGCGTATACCCGCCGAAACAACGCCAATCAAAATACCGTCTGTATCATACACCGGAGCTCCGGTACGAATAGAAACCTTAACAACAGTTCCTGCTTCAAAATATGATGATATCTTTCCGTTCAGGGCATCTTTTATATTTTGTTGATATGATATGGAATCGCCGAAATTATCCGGTTCATGGATTCTTGCCAACACGATTCCTTCATTGTCGCATATTGTAAAGAAGTCTATCCGGTACGTGTTCTGCGTATGGGATAAAAGTCTTAATAACTCATTCCTGTTTTGTTCTTTAATGGCCTTAACAATGTCAGAGTTATATGTCATCGATATGGCTGCCGCCAGAGAATTGGCTTTACTGTCGTCCAGAAATAACCTTAAGCTGTTAATATTTGCAACTAATTTTTCCTGAACAAGTGAATCGCTGAATGCAGTAAATCTTAACGACAGAAAAATATTCAATACAACAACCAGAGTAATTAAAATGATGCTTATCGGAATGATGATCTTTATTTTAAAGCTTTTTTTGAACACTTTTCCTAATCCTGTCATTTAAAGTAAAAATAACCCCGCCGTAAAGAGATGCAATGCAGCATATTTATTGTTATAGACTGTCTGCCAGACTCCTTAACCTCTCAGCAGTAGCTGGTATACCTCGCCTGGAATATTCATCAGCAAAGGATAACAAATCCGCTTTGATCGTGGCTTTAGCGCCGTCATTATTCAGATTCCGTTGAAGATCGGGGATAATCAAATTAGTCCTCACTTTGATAACATCGGGGTCCGGAACAACATTGATATTAGCATGCCAGATAAGCGCGTAATAATACATATTCGACCCGCCATACCTGGCGGCAGCAATTTTGGAAATCGTATCGCCTCTGACAACTGTGTGGTTTGTCGCTCCATCAAGAATAAGACTCCCGGGTTGTACAATCATTGGGGCAGGTTGTGCGGGCTGAGAAGTCTGGGTAGGCTGGGCAGGCTGGGGAGTGGCTGGCTTTGGAGGGGGGGGATTACCGCCGCAGCCAACTACCATAAAGATACCCAGGAAAACAATGAGTAAACCAAAAGCAGCTATCTTTTTCATTAAATGCTCCTCCATATAATTTAACTATAAACAAAAACCAGCAAAAAGCAAGGGGTTGGCATTATTCAAAACCCAATCCCATTACTTTGTCAACCGGCAGGGAGAAAACAATACCCTGAGCTTTGCTGTTAAGGCCATGGGTCTCGCAAACTGTCCGCATAATAGGTTCTTTTTTTTCCCGGCTGGTCAGGATGATAATGATTTCTTTTTCATCCTGTACAGAAATACCGAAGAATTTGACTGTTCCTTCGTGGGCCTGGCCCCGGGCATTCAATACTGTACCTCCGCTGGCTCCGGCTTCCCGGGCGGTGTTCATAAATTCATCGCTGTAGCCCTGATTTATGATGGATATGATAAGATCGTGAGTAAATTGGTCTGCCATGGTTTCTCCTTTATCTGTGGGGTCTTTGTTTTTGAATTCCCCGGAAATTTTATCGTTTTTATGAATGCTTTGTTTAAAAACCCACAAAATCGGGCTGTTGATTCCGGAAAGAGGTACTGTAAAGGCAATACCTGCGCCGGGGCTGTAAAAACCAAGTTTTTTTCTCACTTCCTTTAACAATATGGGTGTCATTACTGCCTGTTCAATACAGATTACTACCGCTTTTTCGCTGGCGCCGATTCCCAAAAGATCCAGGATATCTGAATTGGCAGTTCCTTTTCCCCTTGTAACAAAATGAAAACGGACTTTCTCTTCATCCAATACATCGGAAACAACATGAGCCTGGTTCCAGTCTACGACAAAGAAGATCATTTTGAGTACCGGTAATTCGGACTGGCATTTTACTGCCGCCGGGTCCTGCTGTAAGCCGGGCAGCCTGGAAAATAATTTTGAAAACAGGGATTCCTTGGCCATTTACACCTTCTCCCTGAACAGGGTTATCTCACCCCAATCGATAATTTTACCGGCAGATGCAGTGCTGATAGCGGCAGTCTGGGCTTCGGTCAAGATGGCAGCCTCTTTAGTCCTAAATTGATACAAGAGGCCCATCATCTGAATAACAATTAGGGGCGTCATGGCAACTATGGCTACAATGCCAAATGCATCGATTAGCAGATTCCCGCCAATACCTTCACAGGTACCCATTGCAAAGGGCAGGAGGAAGGTAGAACTCATGGGGCCTGAACAAACACCGCCTGAGTCAAATGCAATACCGGTAAAAATCCTAGGTACAAGAAAAGTGAGGATCAGGGCAAAGGCATAACCGGGGATCAGGATCCACATAATTGGAATACTGAACAAAATACGGATCATTGTAAGAGTCAAGGCTGCGGCCATACCTACGGCAAGCCCCCGGTTCATCATTTTCTGGGTGATGGCCCCGGAAGAAATCTCCTCAACCTGCTTATTGAGTACATGAACCGCCGGTTCAGCGGCTATAATAAAGTAACCAATTACCGTTCCAAGGGGAATTAAGACCCATTTAAAGGGCGATGAAGCAAGCTGGGAACCCAAAAGCTGGCCCACCGGAAAAAAACCTACGTTAACCCCTGTTAGGAAAAGCACCAGGCCTATCAGGGTGTATAAAAAACCAACCGCAATACGGCCAAGCTGATGCTTGTGGAAACGCCGGGAAACCAACTGAAAAACAACAAAGCATAACACTACTGCACCCAAAGCCATAAGCA
>JAIRRF010000025.1 GCA_031256115.1 Treponema sp. | reverse complement strand
ATTGATGCGGCATCATCATAGATAACAAGGATTTCCGCATCCCGGCTAAAAGCCACAGAAGCTTCTTTCACGGCTTTCTGCAGATCCCGGGAAAGTTTTACCGGGTTTGTACCGGGACGGCGGAAAATTTCCAGGGCGGTACACTCTGCGGATCCGACAATAAAGAGACTTTCTTTTTTTGCTCTGGTCCGGGTAATGGAACCTATGTCACTGATAACAAAGGAACCGTTTCGGGAAGGAAAGATCATTTTTTCCAGTTCAGCCTCTGTTTCCGGTTTTCCCTTGCTGACCACTACCAGTTCCCTGTCTCCTTCCCTGGCATTGCCCGCCGGAACATTTGCAATTTCTGCTGCAATAATTTCCGCCAGTACAGTTGTTGGCAAAGCTCTGGAAAGAGATCGGGGCAGATCTACCTTAAGGGTCAATTCTTCCCGTTCACCGCCGGAAAGCAGCACTGCCCCTACACCGTCAATCCGCCGGAAAAAAGAACACAGTTCATATTCAGCCACATTGCGGGCAAAAGCGGGACCCAGATGAGAACGAACCGCCACGATCATTTGAGCCTGTTCATCAGGATCGCCGGGTATTACCATAGGCCGGGCGGCTCCTTCGGGCAGGCTGGGGTATACCGCATCAATCGCTTCCCTGACCAGGACCGAAGCAGCCCCAGAATCGGTTCCCCAGCGAAAATCCAGCACCGTAAGCGATGCGCCGTCTCTGGAAATACTACGCATCCGTTCCAGTCCTTTTATGGAAGAAAGGGCATCTTCCACGGGAATAGTCAGGCTTGAACGAATATCCTCTGCCCCCAAACCAGGATATAGGGTTTCCACCGTTATCCGGGGAAAAATAAATTCCGGAAGTTTCTGAACAGGCAGTACCGAAAGGGAAAATAAACCCCCAAGAAAAAGGGTTGCCAAGAACATAATTACCGACACAGGACGGCGGATGCATAGGTCAATCAAATTTTTCATTGCTGAATGTTCCTTGTTATGCGCTAAAATAGCGCGCTACTTTAACAACAGAAAACGCTGTGTTTCGGTGCTTCGGTTGCCAAGGTTGTCCTTAAGTCCCGTTCCAATTTCAATGGTTACCATTCCTGTATAGGGATGGTTGTACAATTCTCCGCGGATTTCCATCCGGCAGAGATTTTCCCAGCCCGTAACAGGATCCGGAACTGTAAAAACAAAAGGAATTATGGATCTGGGAGAAAAACTTACAGCCCCATTTGTAGAGCTGAACCTGAATTTTTCCATTAGCGAAACAGGATCTATTAAGGCCCCAGAGGCGGTTTCAAAGTACAGCTCCAGCCATGTACTGGTTTTTGAATCAAAAGTATAGTTTTTGCTTTCAACCGGAAAATCCGCAAAAAGATCTTCCGTCCTGTACACCAAAAGATCCATAAATGAATTGGGATTTTTTGGAAACCGAAACCCTTTTAAAACCGGAGGCCTGGAATATTCACCGTCATGGCGAATGCGCCAGAGGATCTTTTCTTCCAAAGTATTGCCGGCCTCATCTCTTGCGGTTTTTCCCAGAGTGATAGTATAGGTTTCTCCGAATACCGGGGTATCGGAAAAACGGTACACCAGGGTTGAGCTAAAACCCGGAATGGTTTCCAGAATCATTCCCAGGGATGGATCCATACTTAACGCAGAGCTTACGGAAAAACTATCTATTGGTTTGGAAAAATCCAGGCCAAGTCTGTAATTTCGTTCCCATCGGGCATTCTCTGCTACGGTACCATTATCGGAGAGGAGAGACATTACTTTTTTACCGGAAGGATCCAGTGCATAGGCGGAAAGCAGTTTTGGCGGAGTCCGGTCAACTCCTGCTGTTAAATGAAGGACGTATTCCCTGCCGGTTTCCTTTTCCCATTTGCTGGCTGTTAAAGCCCCGATGGTAAGTCTGTAGGATCTGGCGGTATTCCAGTTTTCCGAGGGAGTAAAAATCGCCCGGCAATCATCCTGTTCCAGACTCCAGACTCCGGAAACAGACGGAGAAAACGAACAATTTTGCAGGGAACTTCGATTCATGGGCTCTGAAAAAAGCAGTTCTACCCTGCCCCTATTTTCAGAAATGATCCCGCCGTCTTCCGGAATAGTAGAAAGAAGAAGGGGCCGGTCATTTTTAATCCGCGTAGTAAAAACCGCTTCAAATTGCTGTTCCAAATTAAGCCCCCTTACATCCTGGGCTTCTGTCTTAAGAGTTATTAAATAGTCTTTGTTGGCTGAAAGAGGAGTACCGGGACAGAAAATCATCCGGTTTCCCTGCCAGGAAAAATGTCCATGCAGAGCACGACCGTCTTCGCTGAGAGAAAATGATCGCTCCACACTGTTACGGTTTGGTTCCAGAGAAAAGACAAGGGCCACTTCTATTGACAATGGATCATGATAGCCGTCTCCGGGGCTCCAGTTCCTTACTTCAAAAATCCCGTTCCTTAAAATATCGCAGGAAATAAAAGTTAACGACAATGCCGACGACACAAGAAAAATGTTTCTAAAAACAAAAAACAATTTGTTCCGTTTCAATTTGTATCCCCCTTGTCTTTTGTCTCAAGAAAAAAGAACATATCTTCTTTTAAGTATGAACCCTTGCCGTCCGAAATACCGCTCCTGCCCCCGGGCAGTACAAGCCGGTAGTAATGTTTATCTTCAGTTGTATTCCGTTCAATTCCTTCCCACTGTAAAACAACCGTATCAGCGGACCACCACCTGGCAGATCGAAACCCAAGGGGTTTTAAATTTCCGGGGAAGTAAGTTTCCAACTTAATGGCAAGGACCGTTGGACCTTGAGAATTCATCATATGGGAAAAACGGATTGCAATGGTAAGAAGCCCTTCGGGAAAAACCGCCCCGGCAGGATAAACGCCGTTTGGTTCCGGTTTTATTTCTCCAAAACCGGCATCCAGAAAAAGTATCTTTAGATAGGGAATATCAGCAACAAAAGAAAAAGTAAATTCCTTTTCCATTTTAAGCCCCATCGTATCCGCACCTGAAACAAAGAGGGTATAATACTTTTCCGGTTCCGGATCCCGATCGGGAATGAACACAACCGTATCCGGTTTCCACATTTCGCTTTGTCCGGCAAGGGGAGGATCAAAACGAATATTACGAAGCACTGATTCATCCATTGCTTTGTTAAATTCTATACCTATGGCCTGACCTGAGCCTAATCCGTTTGTTAAATTTGCACCGGTCTTTATCCACCACAATCCCATGGCGGCATTTCCCTTAATAAGGGGAAACACCTCTCTTACTGCCGGGAGGATTCTGTCCGCATCGGTAATAAAATGACCGCTGGTTTCCTTTCCCAGCTGAACTCCGTTTTTTCCCCTGGCTTTACCGTTCAGGCTCCAGCGGTAAACTGTCCAGGGATTGAGCTTGTTTTTCGGATGCATTTCCATTACCGTATCACCAGCAGACCAATGGAAATCCCGTTCGCTGACACCGTCAATATAAAAAGCATCAATGACGCTTTGGCAATCCATGGGCTGGGAAAAGCTGATGCTCACAAATGCTCTGCCTTCGCTGTTTACTCCCACCGATGTCCCATCGGCAGGGGTAAAAGTCAAAACATGGGGAGCGCCGTTTTTATTGAGGGCATAGAAAGCCGTATGACGGGAAACACGAAAATCCCTGCCGTCCTGGGCATAAAGAGTTCCTTCCAGACTTAGCGAATAACGATGTCCCGGCAGCCAGGGTTCCAATGGAATAAAGACGAGTTTATTTTCACTCCAGAAAAGATCTCCTTTAACGGAACCGGCAACAGAATGTACCGAAAGGGTCTTTTGAGTTTCCGATTTTTTCATGGGCGTATCAAATTGAACCGAGAGGACTGTTTTTTCTTCCGGCAGCACCATATTGTCTGTGCCGGGGTATACCGAAAAACCAATAGGTTCAAGATTAACAAAGTTTTTACAACTCCCCAAAAATAGAATTGTTAGCAGGAATAACATGACTACCTTCCTTGAGTGAAGTTTCTGGTTTTAACACCACCATTTCTCCGGTTTTTAAGCCTGAACAAATTTCCCGGTCATCACCGGAAAGTAAACCAAATTGTACGGTCCGTTCGAAAACTTTTCCCTGGGTAACAACAAAAACAATCCCCTGATTATTTCCTGATTGATCATTCTTCCGGTTCACCACGGCGCTTTCGGGAACCGTTAACACAGAGCGTTCCGATCCAATTTGTACCGTTACCCGGGCAAACATTCCGGGCTTTAGTTTGTCATCTGCGGCAACAACTGTTTGCGGCAATAAAACCCGGACACTGAAAGTAAAGGACTGGGTGTCTGCCTGGGGAGATACAAGATCCACCGCACCGTCATATATATCTCCTGTACCGTCAACTTTTACTTTGGCGGACATTCCCTGACGGAGCCGCAAAGCGTCGTTCTCTCTAAGGGGGAAAATTACATAGAGGGCGCCGGTATCCATTAAGGTTAGGATTTTATCTTCCTTTTTTGCCCGTTCGCCTTCTTCAAGATAACGGGCGCCGACAACTCCTGTGGAAGGACTGTAAACGGTAAGTTCTGATCTGGCGATTCGCACCGATTCCAGTTCTTTTTTGGCTGCTTCAAGCTGGGCTTCTGCCGCTTCCGCTTCTGCCCTAAGGGTAGACGTAGAAAGCCTGATCAGGGCGGAACGCCGTTCTCCTTCTGAGGCAAAACCCCCCAATATAGGAAAAAGTCCGGCCCGTTTTAGATCATCATCCCTAAGCCCAACAGTCCGGATCTCCAGATCCCTCTTCATAAGCCGCAGTTGTTCTTCTGCATTAAAAAGACTAAACCTGCTTTCCCGGATCGCTTCGTCGCTTAAACCTCCGGCGGCATGAAGTTTTTCCTGATCCTCCGCCTTCCGCCGCTGTTCCTCCAGAATTTTTTTTGCCTGGGCCAGTTCCGCCTCCGCTTTGGCTATACTTAGGATTTCCGCCTCGGCCCTGAACTCCCCTTCCATAAGACGGGATCGGGCCAGTTTAAGGGCTGCGGCTGCCTGGGAAAAGGAATTCTCTGCCCGGCCTACCGCCAGCTCAATTTGTGGATTTTCCAACACGGCGATTCTTGCGCCCTTGGGTACTGTGGTTCCTTCACGATAAAAGAGACGGCGGATCACTCCTTCCTGGGAAGCATTCACATCCACCTTGGTCAGGAAAGTCAGGCTGCCAAAACCGGACACTTCTTCAGAAAGTATTTTTTCTTCCGCCGCAGCAATATTTACCCTGGGGATGTATCCTTCCGATGAAGCCTGGGCTTTTGTACAGGAAACAAACAAAACCACAGGAAACATAAAAAACATCATTACCATTTTCATTACTTTACTCCTCTTGTTTACGTTGCTATTCTTGTTTTTGAAACCTGCCGTTCCGGCGGTTGAATTCTTCCAGTGTTCCCGGAGGCAGATCGATAAGCCGTTCCAGGGATCGTTCCGCTTCCAGAAGAGCTGTTGCAGCCTCTACTGCCGCCGCTTCTTTTTGTGCGTATTTTAACCGTTCTTCCATTAATTCAATCCGGGTAATCCGGCCCAATGAAAGAAGCACTTCGCTTAAGCGGTATCTTTCTGCCCCCAGTTTCAGGGATTCGACCGCCAGGATCCGGCGTTGTTCATTTAGCTGTAAAACATTCACTCCCAGGGCCGCTTCCCGTTCCAATCGTTCCTGGAACCGCAGATAATTTTCCCGTTCCAGGGCAAGAGCAAGATTTGCCTGTTTGGCGCTTAATCCCGAAGCGGGATCCGGTAAGGGTGAAAAATTGCTTTGGGCCCTTGCAGTTTTATCGTAAGGAGGTTCCCATCCGGCGCTGCCACCTGCACCGGCGTTGAACCAGGGGGAAGAAAAATTTAACGACAAGCCAAAATTCCAGCTTTGTCTGGTTAAAGGATACCGCTGGCCGCTTAGAGAATAGGATCCTGTTGCTTTTATTAAGGGGATCAAAGAGCGGGAAGCAAGCTTTACTTCCGTTTCCTTTTGCATAATTGAATGAACCAGACGGATCAAATCCGGATTTCTGTCCAGGGCGGCACGATATATCGTTTCCCTGCCGGGAATTACCGGAGAACGATAAACATCTACCTGTTCCAGAAGCTCCGGCATTTTATCCAGCCCCAAAAGTTCTGTAAATTGCTTTTCCTGTTCTTCGAGTTGTATGATCATGGAATCCAGTTCCAATTCTGCTTCTTTTAGGGTTATTTCCGCATGAATGAGATCCAGGGGAATTACCAGCCCCAGGGCCAGTTCTTCCGTCATAATGCGGTATTGCTCTTTAAGGGAAATTAATGTCTCTTTCCGAATGGCAGCGATCATCCTGGAAGAAAGGATTTGGCGGTAGGCCGTAACCGCCGTTTCAATTAACACCGACTCATGCTGTTTTAAATCCTCCGAAAGCAAAGCCAATTCTGTCCGCTCAATACTGCGGGCCGCTCTTGTTCTTCCGCCGTCAAACAAGAGTTGTTCCAGACTGATTGTATATGTCTTGGTAAAGGAGTCAGCGCCAATCAGTGAAAGCCGGTCATCTTCAGAAGCACTGAAATTTAGCTGGGGAAAAAAAGCACGGATTGATAATGCCCAGGCTCCTTCCCGGATAGCTCTCCGGGCCTGCTGGTTTTTCAGCTCTATCGAAGAGTCGGCAGAAAGACGGCCTGCTTCCCTAAAGCCCAGAGAAATTTTTCCGGGCTGTGCGGCCAAAGGACACAATATGAACATACACAAAATCAACAAACAGAAAGTTTTCATTTTTTTGGCAGCGCCTTTAATGCATTGGACAAAGCATGTTTTAACAAACTGTGAAGCACTTTTGATGAAGAAAGGCTTTTATTTCCAGATAACAGCGCTTTTCCCGCCGCTAAAGGGATTTTTTCTCCGGTTAAATTTTCTGTAATTCCGGCATTCCAAACCAAAATCTCCGCAGAAAGTGAACGGCGTGTCTTCCAGTTTTCCAGATATTCACGTTCTATAAGAATTACATCTACCCTGAATGCCGGTTCAGGAACAGGGATTTCCTGTTTTGTCCAGAATTCAAAAAAGAGAAAAGGCAAAAGCCTTCTGGTTTCGGCTTCCACAGAATCCCAATCGGTTTTTTTATCAATCTGTACGGTTCCCAATTCCAGGGAAACAAACCGGTTTTCGTCTGATGACCAGCTCTTTCCGGAAATAAAACCCAGATTTGTACAGGAGGTTAATATGAAAACAATTCCCATTGATAAAAACAAAAGGTATTTCATTGCTGCAATTCCTTAAAATTAATTGCCGTTCTTAGATCCCTGATTCCCTTGTTTAATACAGTGTTCCAGGGCAGAAGGAGTTCTGCCCGGCGAAGATCTTCCAAAGCGCCTTTGCCGTTACCGGTAGTCCACCGAAGTTTTGCCCGGTCTACAAAAACAAGAGCTGTTTCCGCTGATGCTTCCACCGCCCTGTCAAGCAAGGCTGCGGCATCTTCCGTGTTTCCCCGGTGGGCTGCCAAATCTGATGCCAGCCGCAAAGCACGGATATCCTGAGGATTGTCCCGAAGCAGCGCTTCGGCAATTTGCCGGGCTTCATCATCCCTACCCAGTTCCCGAAGGATCCGGGCAAGAAAAAGGGATGCCTCTCCTCCCCCAGGATTTTGGCGCAATGTCCGGCGCAATAATTTCTCCGCCTCTTCCAGCCTGTTGGTAAAGTAAAGGGCTTTGGACCGCAGTACCAGTGCAGGATAGAAATGTTGCAGCTTTTCAAGCATGGATGCAGTTTCTTCGAAACGGCCCTGGGAATAGACGGCGGCGGCACGGCCGTAATGGAGTACCGTTTCTTCATCTATTTCTTTCTTGCATGAAAATAAAATTACCGTAGAAAAAAGCAATAAAATGCAAATCCGAGAAT
>JAIRRF010000231.1 GCA_031256115.1 Treponema sp. | reverse complement strand
AAACTCACCGGGTATTTTGTCGACACTGGCATAGCTTTCATTGTATACTTAACAATGATAAAAATCCCGCTGCATCTTACCGCATTTAAAAAACAACCCCACAATAATCGAAAAGCAATAATGGAATTCCATATCCGCCGGGAACTGCGGGAAGAGCACGGACTGGAAGTACCTCTTTTTTCATTAACCGGAAACGTTGTTCTGGCGGATCTGCGCCAGGCCAGAGCTTTGACGGCAAAACTTAACAAAAAACTCTCTCCTGAAAAGCAGATAAAAGCGGGTCAGCTTAACGCCATGGGGCTCATCGACGAGATTCTACATTACATTGTGGCCCTGTACCGGGAACAGGTTCAGCCGGATATTTTTGAGCAGGCTGTTTCCCGGCTGGAACAGCGGCTGGGAACCGGACGGACAGGAACATTACTGCAAAATTTCAGCGCCAAGTTCCCCCCCCAGACAGTTTACGCAGGGCACAGTTCAGTTGAAACCTACCTGGAATCCAGCCAAGGGGGCGAAAGCTGCAAAGCCCTTTCCCTGGAAGAAATGATGCTCCTGGCCCTGGCAAACCTTAACCCGGCATTCAGACAATTCCTGTTTATGTTTGACGATAAAGACCTGGCCCGGGAAACAATATACCCGGCGGCAATCCAGGAACTGCAAAGTTTCTTTGCGGAACTGCCTCCCTTCGGCCCAGACGGTTTAAGCCTCTGGGAACTATTACGTTCTCCGGCCCTGGCCTCTCCGGATTCGCTTACGGGGCAACTGGATTTTATGCGGAAACGCTGGGGCCTTCTGGTAGGTAAATTTATAGCCCGGCTTCTAATGGGACTGGATGTTATTAAAGAAGAGGAAAAACCTTCGTTTTTTGGACCCGGCCCCAGCGAAGCCTATACCTACGGTTATCTGGAAAACGAATACGAACGGTTCAGCCCCGATCAGGAATGGATGCCCCGGACAGTGTTAATAGCCAAAAGCACCCTGGTATGGCTTTTCCAGCTTTCCCAAAAATACCGGAGGGAAATCACCCGGATTGATCAGATCCCAGACGAGGAACTGGATGAATTGGCCCGCCGGGGTTTTACCGGGCTATGGCTCATTGGCCTCTGGGAACGGAGCGCCGCATCCAAGACGATTAAGCAGTGGACCGGAAACCCGGAAGCGGCGGCCAGCGCATACAGCCTGTACGACTACGACATAGCCGGAGAGCTGGGCGGCTGGGAAGCCCTGGGTAATTTACGGAAACGGGCATTTAGCCGGGGGATACGGCTTGGCTCCGACATGGTTCCCAACCACACCGGTCTGGACAGCCGCTGGATGGCGGAACATCCGGATCGCTTCCTTCAACTCCCCTACCCGCCCTTTCCGGCTTATAGCTTTAATTGCGGAAACCTTTCGGGTCGGGATGATATTACCGTCCAGATCGAAGACAACTATTTTAACCGCAGCGATGCGGCGGTGGTGTTCCGGCGCATCGACAACAGGACCGGGGAAACCCGGTACATCTACCACGGAAACGACGGCACCTCCATGCCCTGGAACGATACCGCCCAGATTGATTTCCTTAACAGTGAGGCCCGGGAAGCGGTAATCCGGACCATCGTGGGAGTCTGCCGGCAGTTTCCCATTGTCCGTTTTGATGCCGCCATGACCCTGGCAAAGCGCCATATCCAGCGGCTCTGGTACCCTGAACCGGGACAGGGCGGCGACATTGCCAGCCGTTCCGAACAGGCCATTACCACCGAAGAATTCAACCGGCGGATTCCCAACGAATTCTGGCGGGAAGTGGTGGATCGCTGTGCCGGGGAAGCTCCCTATACTTTATTGCTGGCGGAAGCATTCTGGATGATGGAAGGCTACTTTGTCCGTACCCTGGGGATGCACAGGGTATATAACTCGGCCTTTATGAATATGCTCAAGAACGAAGATAACGCCAAATACCGGGAAACAATAAAAAACACCCTGGAATTTGATCCGGAAATCCTAAAGCGTTTTGTCAACTTTATGAACAATCCCGACGAAGATACCGCCGTGGCCCAATTCGGCAAGGGAGATAAGTATTTTGGAATTTGTACCCTCCTGGTAACCATGCCGGGACTGCCCATGTTCGGCCACGGTCAAATCGAAGGCTTCGAGGAAAAATACGGTATGGAATACCGCCGTTCTTATAAGGAAGAAGAAGCAGACGGTTCTCTGGTGGATCGCCATGAACGGGAAATCTTTCCTTTGATGAAGAAGCGCTATCTTTTTTCGGAAAGCTGTGATTTTTGTCTCTATGATTTTTATAACAACGATTCAATTAACGAAAATGTATTTGCCTATTCAAACCGGACGGGCGGCGAAGCGGCCCTGATATTTTACAATAATTGTTATGACCAATGTTCCGGCTGGATCAAGGACGGAGCTGCCGCAGTTCCCCAAAAAGACGGCAGTTTCCGGCGGGATTGTCTTTATTCCGCTCTGGGGCTACAAGGTAAAGATGATTGCTTTGCCCTGCTCCGGGAACAGCGCAGCAGCCTCTGGTTTATCCGTTCCTCCAAGGACATTGCCGAAAGAGGTTTCTTTGCCGCCCTGGACG
>JAIRRF010000131.1 GCA_031256115.1 Treponema sp. | reverse complement strand
TCCCTTGACCCTGTAGCATTGGACAAAGCCTGTGTTGACCTGGTTTATGCCGCTAAAGACAGCAAAGATCTTATCCAGCGAATTGAATCCAGAAACGGGCATCTAACTCTGGATCACGGAGAAAGAATAGGTTTGGGCAGCAAGACATACCGCCTGATACGTTTATAAATCCTAATTTATCGCTGAACCTAGTATATACATAACTCACATATAATCCGGTAATACGGGTTGGGTTCAGTAGTGAAACCGCGTGTAGAACCCGCCAAAACAGCTTCCTGACCACTTAAACATGAAATACTATTATACCTATTAATTCTTGACTAAATAATTAAGTGGTCAGGCATTTTTACAAAGTAATACTGATGCTTGCAGATCTATTTTGGCGGGTAATTCCACATTAGTTTCACTACTGAACCCAACCCGCATTACCGGTAAATATCTGATTATATATATGACTGTCTCAGTGGCAACTTAGGTTTATTATAATAAAAAACACTTTCCGGCTTTCCGTAGCAATAAGCTGCTCTGTACCAGCAGGAAGCCAAGATTGTTGTTCCGACTCTCCGAGGTATGATAACAGATAACAATTAACAGATAATAGTGAAAGCATCCGTAGTAAACCGCCATGATAATCTAGCCTTCGGTAAGGCAGAACCCCCCTGCAAGGTGTATAAAGTCAGTATTATTTGTTCCGCATTCTTTTATAAAATTCCTTCTGCAGAGAGGGAGTCAGGGTATCGGCCTTGAGTTTTCGAATCATCTCTGCCACGTCCGCCGCAGCCGCTTCCAGGGCTTTTTCGCCTTTTTCCCGGGAAGCCAGGGAGGGGCATCCGTTCACATGTTCCGGATAGAGAGCGTACCACCAGTAGCCCGTATATACTCCCAGAGAAGAGGTATCATAAAGAGGATCAACCGGCTCCCTGAATTTTTGGTATTCCATTTTAACGGCTTCCGGGGCAATGGCCATCATCAGGCTGGTTTCAATTTCATCCGCATGGCCTCCCAAGTTTCCTTGTAATTGGGTTTCCCAGGGAACGGCATTAAAACGTTCTCCCTGGTAAAATCCGGTATAGATTGTATAGTCCAGTTCCCGGTCACACTGGGACATGGCAAAGTACTGCAAAAAATGGGTATTGCCCCCATGACCATTAAGGATTAGGATTTTCTCAAAACCGTTTCCGGCAATTTGATCCACCAGGGTCTCCAGCATTTCCAACAGGAGTTTCTGGTTGAAGTTGACCGTACCGGCAAAACAGGCGGCTTCATGGACCTGGCCGAACCAATAAGGGGGAAATACAACACAAGGCTCCTGCTGTGCCGCCCGGACCGCTACGGTATGAACGATAAGGGCATCGGTTCCAAAAGGCAGATGTTCTCCGTGACGTTCCAGGGATCCGATGGGTAAAATGCAAAGTTTTTCTTTCTGAGCCAGAGCTTTAAAATCAGCCGGTGTTAAATATTCCCAACGAACCTGCATATGTCCTCCTGTAAATTAAATTATAGATCATCTTATCCCTAAATTACCGCAGTGAACGTATTGATAGTATTTATTACATACAGGTGGGGGAAGGAACGCCCATTCAGACCATGCAGGTCGAGGATGCATCAGACGCATGCTTTGGCATGGAATTTCCTGTATCTCGCCAAAATGGTCTTCATGGACAACCCTTCCCCCACCGGTATGGCAACATGACAACCAATACATCTACTGCGGTAAATTGGGGTTGTTGACCCAGGAACACCTGGATGCCTCTTCGTCGGCATTAGTGCAGTTGTTATATGTCCAGCTCAGCGGTAAATTAGGCTTTTTCCGGATAAACAACCTTGCCTAACTTCTTAAACTAACCTTGCCTAACTTTCTAAACCAACCTTTCCTAACTTTCTAAACCAACCTTGCCTAACATTTCAGGCAAGCTTTGCCTAACTTCCTGAGCTAACCTTGCTCAGCTTCCTGAGCTAACCTTGCTCAACATCCTGAGCCAGCCTTGCTCAACATCCTTGGATAGCCCAAGGTGGATTGCGGCTTAAGTCAATCTCTTTTTCCCAAGGAACTTCTGAAAAACTTCAGTTTTTTAGAAGTTTTCGTACCTTTTTTCCAAAACTATTAAAGCAAGACGCTATTTAATGCCATATATCCTTTGCAGATGTTTCAGGTAGTATCGGCGAGTTTCACGATATTAAACTTGAAGCGGCATGAACTATTAAGTAAGCTGCCGCAGACGCTTAGCCGCAAAGGAACCAAAGGTTCCGGGACGCAAAGGTACTTAAGAAGGAGGTAGAGGATCAATTAACAATGAGCAGGGAACAGGGAACAATTATCAATGAAAAGTGAACAATTAATAATTATTAATTTGTAAAGAATTATGGAGAATTACCAAATATAAAATCTTCATTGATAACTGTTCATTTTTCATTGTTCATTGCTTTGTAACCATTGTTAAAACATATTGTTTTTGATAAAGTACACAATATATGGGGCATGTTTGTAATGTACCACTACGGAAATTCATTGAAAGGCACTATTGCGTGTACATAGTTTTTAGAAATTATATATTGAGAGGATATACGTCTTGGGATTAACAATGAAACCACAGGAGTTGATACAATTTTTGGAAAAAAATGGTTATAAATTTACCCGTGCAAAAGGCGGCAGCCATAATATATACAGTAACGGTATTCATTCTGTCCCAATACCGATTCATGGCAGTAAGGATTTTACTGAGGGCTTTATAAGATTAATCTTGCGAGAAATTGGAATAAGTAAGAAAGACTTGTTAAATTATTTGAAACGATAAAAAGGAGAAATTCTATGGTTGCAAAATTATCAATGCTTTGTTCAGAACAAAGCAACGGCGCATACGTCGCAATTTGCCCGGAAATAAAGGGCTGCTTTACACAAGGTGATACTTATGAGGAAGCATCTGCGAATCTTAAAGAATTAGTAGAAATAACCATAAGAGAGGAGCTAAAAAAAGCAGACATCGAGGAAATCCTGCTGTCGAAAACCAAAATATTTTCAGAATTTGAAATAGCAGTATAAAAAAGATAGAGTTTCATAGTACTATACAAATGTATAATATATGGGAGTCAGGAAGAATGAACAGGAAAAAAATTATTTTTATTTTTTTCTCGCCAAGGAACCTAAGGTTCCGGGACGCTAAGATCGCATAGGAACCAAAGGTTCCGGGACGCAAAGGTAATTAGGAAGGAGGAGTTAGGATAGTGATTAGTTTATAGTGGATAGTCATGCGTTCGAATTACCGGGATATTTCCATGAAATATTCTAATATTCCGAATACCAATCTAACCACTAAAAACTAATTGAGGGGTTATAACATGAAAAAAATCATCGCAGTATTTTTTGTTTTCACTGTTTTAAGTTTAGAAGCATTTGGAGCAGAAGTATTAAGGCAACGGCTTGTTGGAATTGAAGGTTACAGAGTACATTTTACAGATAATTTACCACTAAGAGATGCAAATAATGTAAGAATTTCTAATGATTATTATAAATACATCGTTGGTGAATATCGCAACGCCATTGCAAATTTTATTGATTTAGGCGGAAATCCCGGAATTATTGACACTGAGTTAGAGTGGGCTTTAGCATCGTATTATTCTCCAAACGTAATCGACATCCGCCCCGCACAAGCTGACGCAATACTTCCGAAAAACAATCCTA
>JAIRRF010000129.1 GCA_031256115.1 Treponema sp. | reverse complement strand
TGACTGATGCCCGGGAACAGGCACGGGCATCCGGTGCGGAAGATCTGGTGCCTGAACGCTTTGCTCAGATCGACGAGTTAATCGCGGAATCCCAGCGAAAATATGAAAGCGGTGATTATGAAGGCGCCATGAAGGACAGCAAAGAAGCATCAGACCGGTATCATGTTTTACAAACCCTGGCGGAAGCCAAGGCTATGCAAATAGAAGCAGACGAGCATAATTTTTTTGAAAAGGATTTGGAAAATTATATGCTTGCCGCCGAAACAGGAAATAATGCGGTTGACATCTATGACGAGGGCAATATTGCAGAAGCGCAGGCAAAAGCCGATGAAACTCTGAAACGCTTTAATGAAGTAGTAAAAAACGGCTGGGTTTCCATAGCTGAAGAAAAAGCTTCAGATGCAAGAGATTGGGAAACCGCTTCCCAGGATATAAAAGCCAATGTGGCGGCAAAAGCCGAATTTGATGCAGCAGAGGAAGCTTTAAATCAGGCCCATATAGCTCTTCGGGATGGAAATTATACACTTGCCTCAGAATTATTTGAACAGTCCAGAGAACTTTTTAATGTGGCTCACAATACTGCCCTTGAAAAACGCCGCCGGGCGGAAGAAGCAATGCGCGAGGCCGAACATATGTTGGCGGAAAGCGAAGAAAAAGCCCATTTTGCAGAAGATCTTATCGGAGGAGGGGAATAATGAACAGAAAACTTATTATATTGCTGGTTTTGCTTTTTGCTGCCGCCGGACTCTTTGCCCAGGAAGCGGATGAGTTGGACTTAACGGCAGAAGATTTGGATTTCGTAGATGACTATAGCACTCCGGAAGAAATCCTTGCTTTTGAAGAAATAGATGATGCGCCGGAAGTTGTGGATTCTCTTTCCGGGGATGAACTTATTGCCGAGGAAACAGATACCCCTACAGATACATCAACAGAAGAAATTCACATTTCAATCTTAAACAATCAATACTATCTGGAAAGTGTCCGCTTAAACGGACTGGCCAGAGAAGCCTTTGACATGGGGGATTATGATGCCGCCGCCGATTATGCCAGGCAGGCCAGCGAAAATGCCAGGCTTTCGGATGCCTATGTCAGCATGTGCCTGGCGGAAGATGCCTTGGCCAGGGCCCATAGCCGCTATTCCTGGGCCGGTACCATAGATGCAGCCCGCCGTTACCCCAGGGAATATCAGACTGCCGATGCCGCCTTAAACGAAGCCCAGGAAGCCCGTAAAGGGGAAGATTGGGAGAAAGTTGCCGATGCATCATACCGGGTATTAAATGCCCTTGCCAATATAACGGGTCCAGGCGGTGATAAAGGCCCCGGAATGTATCATGTTGCCGTACCCCCTATCCCACCTCAGGGTACCACCCCCCAGGGGGCCTTACCCGCACAATATACTGTCCGTCCCTGGAATGTATCCGGTGACTGTTTTTCGGCTATTGCCGGCAGATCCTGGGTATATAATGATCCACGCCTATGGCGGACACTCTACGAGGCAAATAAGAATAAACTTCCCAATCCCAATAATCCGAACCTGATTTTACCCGGTATGATAATGGACATACCCAGCCTTAAAGATGAAAGCCGGTCGGGAATGTGGGATCCTTCCGTAAAATATTAGGATTTTTGTCCGAAACTCCGGCAGAGTTTTTGCTGTGCCGGGGTTTGCAGCATGGAAATATTTTTCTTAAATACGGCGTTCAGGCAGTAATAACTGTTCAACATTAATAGACTGCAATTCGATACCGGTTTGTTTGGTATCATAACCTGTAGTCCTGACCGGCATTTCCTCAGTTGCTTCCGCCTTTTCCCTCTGTTTTATTTTAAGAATGATTTTACCGTTTCTTTCTTCGGCGCTAAAGATCGTTCCGGGGGAATAGTCCCCTTCCAGAATCAACATAGCCAGGGGATCCTCCAATTCTTTTTGAACCGCCCGGCGCAGGGGCCGCCCGCCAAACCTGGGATCCCAGCCTTTTTCGATTAGGATCTGTCGGGCAGCGGGGTTTACCAGGAGTGAAAAATTCTGTTCTGAAAGTCTGTTTGACAGATCGGCAATTTGTATTTCCAGGATCTCCGCTATTTCTTTTTGGGAAAGCGAGCCGAAAACAATCACATCGTCTACCCGGTTAAGAAATTCCGGGTTAAAAAGCCGGCGCAGTTCCGATAGGGTTGCCGCCTCAATTTCTCCATTGCTCATCAAACCGGAAGCTGCGGAAAAACCAAGCTTGGAATCCCGGGAAATTTCCCGGGCTCCGGCATTGCTGGTCATGATGATAACTGTGTTTTTAAAACTAACTGTATGTCCCAGATTGTCCTTTAATTCTCCCTCTTCCAGTATTTGTAATAAAAGGTTAAGCAAATCCCTGTGGGCTTTTTCTATTTCATCAAATAGCACTACCCGGTAGGGGTTGCGTCTGATCTGTTCGGTCAGTACGCCCCCTTCCTCATAACCAATATAACCCGGAGGCGATCCGGTAAGCCGGGATGCATTATGTTTTTCCATATAGTCCGACATATCAATGCGGACCAGGGCGTCTATTGAACCAAAAAGATACTCAGCCAGGGCCTTGGCAAGGAGTGTTTTGCCTACACCCGTGGGGCCGAGAAATATAAAGGATCCCAGGGGCCGGGAAGGAGAAGCAATTCCTGCCCTGGAACGCCGTACAACCTGGCTGATTCGCTGCACCGCTTCATTCTGACCAACCACGGTTTTATGGAGCTCCTCTTCGATATGGAGAAGCCGCCGGGATTCACTTTCGTCAAGGCGGAGAAGGGGAATACCGGTTATTTCCGAAATAACCTGACGTATATCCGCTTCTTCCACCGGTATAGGCAGATTTCTGCTTTCCCAGGAAATACGAACCTGTTCCAGCCGCAGCCGGAGGTGGCGCACCTCGTCCCTAAGGGCTGCCGCCAGTTCATAATTCTGAGAATGAACCATGTTCGTCTTTTTTTCCAGGAGCTGCTGTATTTCCCGTTCAAGGCCGGTTATTTCTTCCGGCGCCGAAGCATATTCCAGTTTTTTCATCGCCGCTGCTTCGTCCAGAATATCTATGGCCTTATCCGGCATACGTCTGCCGGAAATGTAACGCCAGGCCAGGCTGGAGGCAGCTTCGATTGCTTGGGGACTGAAAGATACCCGGTGAAATTTCTCATAATGTTTTTGAATACCAAATAAAATAGCGCATGTTTCTTCCGGACCAGTCTCCTCCACTTGAATTGGCTGGAAACGGCGTTCCAGGGCAGTGTCTTTTTCAAAGTATTTCCGGTATTCCGAAAGGGTAGTGGCGCCGATACACTGGATTTCGCCTCTGGACAGGGCGGGTTTAAGCATATTGGAAGCATCCAAAGTTCCTTCCGCACCGCCCGCCCCGATAATTGTATGAATCTCGTCAATAAAAAGAATAATATTTCCTGCCTGGGAAATTTCCTTTATGATTTTTTTTATTCGCTCTTCGAATTCCCCTCTATATTTGGTGCCTGCTACTATCTGCCCCATATCAAGGAGGAGGATCCTTTTTCCGGCAAATGCATCAGGAACAGGATTTGCAGAAAAGCCCTTCCCTGGGTTGTCTTTTCCTGCAAAATATCTGGCAAGTCCTTCGACTATGGCTGTTTTTCCCACACCGCTGTCTCCCAACAGGATGGGGTTGTTTTTGGTCCGCCTGGCCAGAATCCGCACAGTCCGCCTTATTTCCCTGTCTCTGCCAATAATGGGGTCGAGTTTTCCTTCCTTTGCCAGGGCTGTTAAATCTCTGGTAAATTCATCCAGAACCGGAGTAAGCACCGGATAAACGGCAGGTTTTGCCCTGGCGGCGGCTTCCCGGCTGGTTCTGATGGGGTTAATGGTTGTTTCCACGGCTATCCGCAGCATCTCCACATCCACCGCCCTGAAAGAAAGATAATTCCGGACCGGTTTATCCTGCTCTTTCATGGCCGCAAAAAGAAGATGCTCTGTACCGATATATTCCCTTCCCTGTACACGGGCTTCTTCGGCGGCATTTTCCAAAAGCTGCCGGGTCCGCTTGGCCGGGGGGAGATCACCGGGAAGCAACACGGCAGTTCCTTTCAGAATTCCGGAATTGAGTATCCGGGGAAGTTCCTGTTCCAAGTTTTGCCGGAATTCCCTTAGGTCTATACCCAAGAAAAGAAGGGCTTTACAGGCAGTACCATTCCCTTCCCGTAAGAGGGATATTACCACATGTTCAGGCAAGAGTTCTTCGGCATTATTTCTGCGGGCTTCGTTTTGGGCATCTATGGTAAGGATGCGCTGTGCCCGGCGGGAAAGACCTTTAAACAAATAAGCCTCCGGCAGGTAGATTCAAAGCTGTTAAGTATAGTATAAATCCCGGCCGGGTAAAATGCAAAAAAATTCTATAATTCGCGGCTACTTTCTTTCAATATCCCTTCGGCAAGCTCAAAATGAAGCTCCGCCCATCCGGCTATTTTTTCATCATGGGTTACGACTACCAGGCTGGTTTGCCATCTGTCTGCCGTCTGATATAAC
>JAIRRF010000119.1 GCA_031256115.1 Treponema sp. | reverse complement strand
CAAAATCTATTACATGTGGATGGAATTTACCCATGAAGGAAACGAAGTGTTAAGACCCGCAGAAGGGTGCTTTCTCTGCCGGGACCTTTTCGGCGTGATACAATAAATGTGACGCCAAGAAGCGTCCGTTAATAATGCCACGACCGACAGTTCCCGGCAGGGAAACACCCTTCTGTGGGATATTTACTGGCAGAAGTTGCTTCATGGGTAAATTCCTCGAAATTAAGCTGGTTTTTGGTACCAATACTTTCAGTGCGGTAAGTTGGGGTTCTTTAAAGATAATAGCCGCATTTTTTTACTTCCGCCGTTCTGAGTGCCTGGAATAAAAGATCAGTCTTTGTATTTTCTCCTCTTAATTCCAATGCCTCATAAAGTAAATTTGCTTCCTTAACGGTTCCCCGGAGTACTGGATGCAGGGGGCTGAACAAATGACAGCAATCCGCATGAGGTAATATTGATGTTTCATAACTGCCAAAGTCCTTTGCCAGAACGGTAATTGCTTCTTTATCCATGCCGATCAGGGGACGAAGTACCGGAAACCCGGCCCGGCTTTCCGTACAGCTTATGTTTTCTATGGTCTGGCTTGCAACTTGGGAAAGGCTTTCTCCGGTTATAAGGCACTTTGCCCGGGTCTTTCCGGCAATCAAGGTGGCGGCTTCCATCATTGCCATCCGTAATAAAACCGTAGTCCATTCGGCTTTGGCTTGTTCTGTGATTCGTTTTTGAATCTCCGTAAAATTCACAATAAATAAACGAAGTCCCATGCAAAAGGATCCGGTTATTTCCGCCAGACGTATCGTTTTATCCTGGACTTCCCGGGAGGTATAGGGCGGGGTATGGAAGTATACGGCATCAAGCCCCATGCCCCGGCTTGCCATAAGGCAGCCTGCCACGGGAGAATCGATCCCACCGGAGAGGAGAAGCAAACCCCGGCCGGCACTTCCCGAGGGCAGTCCCCGGCGACCTTTTTTTTTCGTTCCGTAAATGTAAGCTTTTTCCCGGATCTCAACGGATATAACTTCCTCCGGGTTTTTTACATCTACACGAAGTCCGGGTACTTTGCTGCCAATTAGGTTCCCGGCGGCGCAGCATATTTTATATGAATTAAGGGGAAAACTTTTGTCGGCCCGGCGGGCTTCAATCTTATATGATGCTACACCGGATTCATGGAGATTTTTTCCTGCCGCCAAGCAGGCGGCCAAAACATCTTCTACTGTTTTTTCCGTTTTTTGGGTCCTTGCCCAGCCGGAAATCCCCATAAGATGGGAAAGAACATTCTCCGCCTGTTCCGCTCCTTCTTTCGAATCACAGTGAATGTAAATCCGCCCCGGCAGGCTTTCTATCCTGGTGGTGCCTGGAGAGCGGGCATGGAGCATGGCTTTAAGATTACGGTGGAGGATTCGTTCAAAAGCTTCGCGGTTTCCTCCTTTCAGGGTGAGTTCACCGGGTTTTACCAGGATAATTTCGGCCATCTGCGGTTCCGCAGGTATTTCCCTGCGGTTTTTTCAATCTATATATGACACCCTGGACTCCTCGAAAAAGCCCCTCTGCTCGGGGTTTTCGTCAGGGGTTCCAATGGCAATGACGTTAAAGGGGATTTTTGGCTCATTAATATTAAAGAGTTTACGGAACCCGGCTACCCTGTCCTCTTTTGGGTAAACTCCGCACCAGCAGGTTCCAAGACCCATAGAGACGGCTTCCAGAAGTATATTTTCTGTGGCAGCGCCGCAGTCTTGAGGAAAATATCCTTCGGGTCTCCCGCTTTGAGGAATCGCCACAATTATAATGGCGGCTGTGGCTGTTTCACACATCTTTGCATAGGGGTGAATCCGGGCGATTTCATCAAGAGACTCCCTTTTTGTGACGGCGATAAATTCCCAAGGCCGGGAATTACAGGCTGAAGGCGACATCATTGCCGCTCCCAGGAGCCTGTTAAGATCTTCCCTTGTGACAGGTTTACCGGATTTAAATTTTCTGATACTGCGCCGGTTTTCAATCAATTCGTTCACATGGTCCTCCTTTTTAAAGTGAGTTTTGACTATGCATTGGATATTATAGTATACTTTAAACCGGTATGAAAGATATTGAACGGGCGCTGATTACCATAGAAGAGGATTACAAGGAATGTTTCAAGATGATCAGTAAATTTTTTGATTATCTGGAAACCTTTGGACTAAAGGAATTCAACGGCTTTTCGAAATACAAATGGAGCAACGACCTGGATAAAAACAAGGGCGGCAGCTATATCTGTATACGAAGCGGAAACAGTCTGAACCGGAAATGTGATATAAAAAAAAGATCTCATATGGAAGATTCCGAACTGTTCAAATGGGCAGATCATAAGGAGCTTCTCAAGGATGCAATGGATGAAGCTTATCAATATATCGAAAAAAAGGTTAACATCATTAAGAACAAGATTGAAGAACTTAAGGAAATTGCACAATTATATGAAAAAAAACTGGATGATGTAACCCTTGAATATGATGCCATAAGGTCTGCCAATAGAAAGCTTGTGGAAAAAATTCTGACCGAGTCCTAGATCCTGTGGACTAATAGCTTGCCATAATTTTTTCCAATGTATCAAGGGAAGTTTTATGCTTGCTTATGATTCGTTCGCCGATCCGGGTATATATCTTTTCTGATAATTGAATCTTATTTCTACTGATGATTTTAAACGGTATGATTTCTGTATATGCTTTGTCATTATGTTCAAATCTTCCGTCTATATGTATATTGCTCTCTTTTATGAACCAATTGCCGCCTCTTCTTTCATCGGTTTTAAATTTGCCGGCAAGGAATTTGTCGTTGGATCCAAAAAGATAATAAAACAGCCCGTTGCCATCAACTCCGTCCGCCCAAATACCTGCAAGCAGGGATATCTCTTTATTAACGGCAAGATACCCACCAAAACACCAGCCTTTTTCTCCGCCTTCCGTCTCTACAAAGATCCAGCGGGCATTAATTCCATTAATTGTTACCTCCCTTCCGGAATCCAATACTTGAACCATTGATCCTCTTTCCAGGGTTTTAATCACCCTGGCGTTGGTTCCGGGTTCTTCCCGCAAATTTACATTTTCAGTTAACCAATATTCCGGTTGTGTTTCTATACTATTTTCTGTTATAGTTTCGTTTAAATCTTCCGATTGGGCATTTACATTTTCTTCCCCGGTTTTTTTACCGCATGAGCCGAAACCCATAAACAAAACAGCAATAATCAGTAAGATTTTTTTCATATTCATTTTCTCTGATCAAATAGCCATTTAAGTTTCTCCACATCGCTGTAAATTCCAAACCAAATGCCGTGTACGCCTGTAATAAATTCCGTGTATTTTATAAATTTTCCGTTTAGGCTCTCAATGGCTTTTACTATTTCCCGTGATTTCTGTACTGGAACGGCTCTGTCGTTAGCCGCATGAAAAACCCATATGGGAATATCTTTTATTTTAACGGCAATTTGCGTGCCGCTGTCAGGACCTCCGCCAATGGGCATCCCCGCCGCAAATAGTCCGGGTCTCTGGGCCAGGATCTCAAAAGTGCCATTACCGCCCATCGAAAGCCCTGTAACATAAACACGGTTTAAATCCACATTCAGATTTTTCGTTAAAGTGTCTACCAATGCAACCAGGTCTGACATGACAGCAGGATGGCTCCAGGTATAATTGGGTGATTCCGGACATTGAGGAGCCGCAATAATACATGGAAGTTCCCTGGATATTTTTTCATTTAATACAAGGAGTTCGAAGGGAGTGTTAACGCTGATTTGAATTTGGTTATCCGTACCCCGCTCTCCGAGACCGTTTAAGAATAGCAAGAGGGGAAATTTGGCCCCTCTTTCGCCGTAAGAATCCGGCAAATACAGTCTGTATGGAATGGCAGTTGATTTTCCCGGCGGGATATACTTAAAAGCCAAAAAACGCTTTTGAATTTCCGGACTGTCTTCTTTGATAACCACATTTTCATCAACTATGGAAGATAGTCTATCCGCCAGGGATATGGTTTCATTGCTAACAGCAGCAATTGGCGAATTAACGCAGAAAAAGAAACTAATGGATACACAAATTATTAATGCAGCGAAACCGAAAAAAACCGGTTTGTTTTTATTTTTCATTTCCTCTGCGCCTCAACCGCCGATTGTTTTATATGGCCAGTTATTAATTCCTCCGAAATCATACACATTTACATAGCCCAGGCTGGCCAATGTTCTGGCTGCATTGGCGCTTCTGCCTCCGCTCCGGCAATAGACCAATATCACCCTGTTTTTGACGGGTAATTCCTTTTCGGCCCGGTTCTTAATTTCATAATCAGGAATTAAAACTGCCCCTTCAATCCGTTTTTCTTTGTATTCCGCTTCTGTCCGTACATCAAGCAGAATATAGTCTTTTAATTCCGCCATCATTTTATGTGCTTCCGCGGCGGATATTTTGCGATATGCCGCCTGCTGCGCTTCTATTCTGACGCACCCTGACATTAAGCTTAACAAACAAGTCAGCCCCAATATTTTCACGCCAAGGAGCGAAGACGCAGGGTTTTGGGTACAGTTTGCAAATTCCATAATAATATTATAGA
>JAIRRF010000073.1 GCA_031256115.1 Treponema sp. | reverse complement strand
TGTTTTGGCCTGATTCCGGAAACCCTTGGTCTTGCCAGTATCAGCGTCTGTGTCTCCGGCCTGATCCTTGGCAGCATTGTTGTAATGGGATTAAACCACATAGTTGATGCAAAAACCGACACCGATAAGGAAAACCTGAAAGTTCACCACACCCATGAAGAACTCTACCATGAAAAGCAGTTTATTAATGATCGGGCAAAGATGCTCCGTTCAGGAATGTTAATACTTATGGCCATCGGTCTGCACAATATTCCCGAAGGAATAGCCATAGGCGCCGCAGGCAGCCATAACTTTCATTTGGGCGCGCTTTTAGCGATTATGATTGCAATTCATAATATTCCGGAAGGAATGGCCATCGCTACGCCCCTGCTGGCCGGCGGGATAAGCCGAAGAAAAGCAATATTATTGACAGTCCTGTCCGGGACGCCAACCTTTTTTGGCGGCCTGGCAGGCATAGTAATCGGTGGTATTTCTGATTTTGCAATTGCCCTGTCATTGTCCGCAGCCGGAGGCGCCATGCTCTACATCGTTTTCGGAGAAATTGTACCCCAATCCATTGTCATGACAAAAAACCGGACAGCTTCAATAGTAACTTTGTTCGGTGTAATAGTAGGATTGCTGGTAACGAAGGTGTAAATACTAAAAATATGCCCTTGAAACAAAAAGTCAACATGACAATTGTCATATTTTACAGCTTTTTTTCCCTTTTTTCTTGTATTTTTTTTATTAAACTTTATTATTAAAATATTAAAATAAATACACTTTTGCACGGGTAAGAAGTCCGCATCCGCGGATGGCATTAAGTTTACAGAGGCCGTCTATGGCTCCCAGATTTTTCTCAACCTTCCTTATTGGAATCATCCTATGTGTTAGTACCGTAAATCTTTACACTCAAAACAACTTTGCAATAAAAGGTTTTGACAACAGGATTTTTGAATATCACTTTGATCGGGCTGATCGTGAACTGGATCCCGCATCATGGATCCGGGAAGCCCGGAGGGGCCTGGAACTTGCCATTGTTTCCTGGGAAAGAACCGCCCTGGAGCTGTTTGCAGACCCGGAATTAAGGCTTGAAGCAGGAAGGGAACTAGCCCGCTGGTCAGAAACGGAATTGGAAAAACGTTATGCCCGGTGGCTGTTAAACCGTTTTTTCGGCCAGGAACATTTACAGATGATAAATGATCTGGATAATGCCATAGAAGAAGCCAACCGATTATATGCCTATACCACTGACGATAATGGAAACATACTATACAGAGAAAACGGTGAACCCCTTAGTGTGCGTCCATCCGAAGGCCGCAGCATAGAAGAGGACAGAATTCTTTGGGACCGGCTTGTTGCCGGCACTGCCGAAACCGCACTGCAAAATTATCAGGCGGTGTTGGTTTCTTCCTTTCCCGAGATGCTTTTTTATATTAACCGTGAAAACCGCAAAAATACAGAAACCAGTTTAAATGGATTTTTTAACCATTCTTTATTTAACCGGCAGGCGGAGTTTGAAGCTCTTCTTGCCCGCGAAGAGCGGCTTTTTATCGCCCGTCGTACCGGCGATATCTGGAGTCTGCGAAAACAAAGTGAAAAAGAAAGTGCCTATGAAATCAGTTCCCGGCTGATTCGGGATGCAGAAAATAACTGCACCGCCGCCCTTGCATCCCTGGAAGAAAAAATTGAAGCTGCCCGGGCGGGAACAGGGGATCTTGCCCTGGCCGGTGAAGAATGGCTATGGGCTTTCCAGGAACAATTTGACAAGGGTCTTAGAGTCTGGGCCGAAGCGGAGGAACGGTTTATTATCCGCCGGATGGAATGGGAAAGGGACAGCGGAGAACGTTTTCAGGAAGGACAGGAAGCATGGAGAACAGCTTTTGCGGAACTTGAAAAGGAACGCCTTTTATGGGAAGCAAAAGCCAGGGATCTTTTTAATGCGGGGGAACAACTCTTTATTAATGCTTCGGAAAAATTAGCTGCCGCAATTTACGAGGCAAAACTGGAATTTCAAAAGGATGCGGCGCTTCGTATCTACAGCGGAACCGAGCGGGCCCGGGCCTTGGTTGATATGTATATTACCTGTGCATCAGTTTTGGCCGAAGCAAAAAACAGTGTTAAATTCTGGCTTGATCGTTTTATTCCGGGAGCTCCGGCAAACGGGCTGGAAAACGGAACCCTTGCTGCATGGGTAAATCAAACGATGAAACAAAAACCGCTAAACGAATACCAATACACAGCCGCTGTGGAATTAATCCGTTGGGCCGGTATCTATACCCAAAGTCAGAACAGAGCCGTGGAATCTCTTACAATGCTGGAAAAGGAATTCGGCCTTGTTTTGGGCATGGACGACAGGGCATTAAACTCCGTTCTTGATTCTTCCAGTGAAGATTTTTTCCTGGACGAATACCAGATTGAATTGCTGCGGGCAAAAGCTATTGCCGGTTATTGGGAGCAGCGTCTTGCAATTGCAGAAGCAGTTTCTGCTTATGCGGAGGATCTTAGCGCCGGACGCATGACCGAAGCTGAAAGCCTGGAAGAGTGGCGTAATGCAAAAACAAAATACGATAATGCATTGTCTCTTTATGCAGCTATCCATGAAGGTCTGGGAAATGCGGGAAATAATTTAGCGTCCATTCAACAGGAATTGCAAAATGCCTCTTATTTGCTTGCCGTGGAAGAAAAAAAGCTGGAAGAACTGAATAACCGGTATTCTCTGCAAATGGCTGTTTATATGATAAATACCAATGATTTCATTCTGGAAGAATTGGGCTCATATTATGCTGCCCTAATTGCCCTTGTCGAAGACCGGCAAAAAGACACGGACTATTATATGCCTTACCTGATGGCCGAAAAAAAATATTTTGAGGAATATGTTTTAATGGACGGCTGGGTTTTACTTAAATCCATCGTAGAGGGAACTGAAGATACAGAAACAAAACAAATCCAGCTTGCCTTGTTAAGCGCCAATTCGGGATCAGAATGGTATTTTTCG
>JAIRRF010000271.1 GCA_031256115.1 Treponema sp. | reverse complement strand
CTTTTATGGTATATTATGAGGGAACTTCCGAGCCGGTAGCTCTGGGTGTATATGCGGTAAACGATGACGGCAGCCTCCTATGCGGCGGAGAAATGCCCATAGGCGCTTCATTGGCAATTGGTGAAATAAATACCGAAGGAATTTTAGCATCCGCCTCCATGGGCATGAAGCGGATACTGGAAAGCGGAAAACGTAACGGAGCCCTGCTGCTGCCCTGCGTTTCCCGTTATATCATGCTTGCACCAGATCACGACAAAGAACTGGACCTTGCCGCGGACCAGCTGGAAAACGGTAAAATAATGCCGTTTATGCTGGGTTATGCCGGCGGAGAAATATGCCCGGTCCGGGATGAAGCCGGAATATGGAGGAACCGTTTTCATAATTTTACCTTTTCCGCCTGCGTGTTTTAATGACAAAAAATGACGTGATTAGCGCCGCTTTCCGTGTATGGGGGCAAGAACTCTATAAAACAACAAGCCTCGCCAAACTTGCTGAAGCTTTAGGCGTCTCCAAGCCCGCTCTGTACCGGCATTTTCAAGACAAAGAAGCGCTTTTAGAAGCTATGAAGGAGCGCTATTACGACGACTTTGCTGTCGCAATTAGTCCTATCGTTGAAGAAGCCAAGAAAAACAGCAATTGGCAGGACAAGCTTCTAATAATGGTTCAGTTTATCTCCGGATATTTTACTCGGCATTTTGGCTACTTTCTATATTCCTTAATAAAGCTCCATAACAGCCAGGAACAGCATTTTTTTGATATGAAACCAATGTTAGATCGGGGGATCTTCCTTGATGATATACATGAAGAATTAAATGCAAACAATAATACAGCCTATCCTTCGGCGTTGTTCCTTGCTGGGATGACTGCGCTATTCGGAACCGGAATGTTCCATAAACAACGGCAGGGGATCAATGATTCAAAAATGAGCAAAAAACGGCTGGAAGAAACTTGGTTTTCTGAACAACCTGACGAAGAGGAAATCAGCCATTTTACCGGCGACCTAATCGAAAAAGTCCGTCAGGGACTTGGGTTTGACATGGAGCTTGTGGATGCCTTGTCCTATGAAGAATTAGAAAACCTGGATTTAGGCATTTATGATCCGCCGGATCCTCTTTTAAAAGCTGCCGCTGAAGCGGTAGCAAAAAAAGGCCCCTGGGATGCCTCCATGAATATGGTGGCAAAACAGTCGGGGCTTTCCAAAAGCGGGCTTTATGCCCACTTCAAAAGCAAAGAAGAAATGCTTTCCCGGCTTTTTCTGACAGAATTTGATCGTATCTCCCAATATACCAGCAGTCATACTGCCTCGGCAGAAACACAGGAAAAGCAACTTTACCTGGCAATTTTATCTATAGCAGCTTATCTTCATGCAAGACCGGAAATTCTTATAGTCATGCACTGGGTACGGATTCAGGGTCTGGAACTTGATCTTCCTGTTCCCAAAGATCTATCCAAATTTTTTACAGGGATTAAAACTGCGGCTTTATTTAATGGCAATAGGGAAAATATTTCCAAATGGATCCTTTTTTTATTGGCAGCGGTACTAAAACACTGCAATGCAACTAAATTAAAGGAAAAAACAGTCAATCTTGATTATTACTGTCTGAGAAGGCTCTTCAGGTTTATCTGTCTTGGACTTGAAGGACTCGAAGAAGTTCCATGAAGAAATCGCCGTGCGTGCTGACATTTTTCTTGTTTTCCCTTGACACTTTTATAATATTCTTGTATGTTTACGACTGGTCGGTAACATAAAACTGGCTATTACACATTATTAGATTTTTGTATAGTATTCTAGCAAGATCGGAGCTTTATTTTGAGAATAAAAATATTTGTTGCTTGTTGTTTACTATTTACATTGGTAATTGTCCCTTGTTTTGCCCAGGAAGCGGCAAATCAGGTACTTTCCATAACCCCGGATAAAGCAGTAGAAATGGCCATAGAAAACAACCTGAGCCTCCGGCAAGCTCAGTTGGGTAACGAAGCCAAGGCCAGGGCGAATAATACGCCCTGGAATGTTTTTATTCCCACGGTGGAGATAGGGGGAACCCTGGGGCGGCTTAATAAGAAGCCGGAGGCTCAAGAACTGCCGCTTCCACCAATCCTGGGCGGTCCAATCAGTTTTGGCGGCAGCCCCCAATGGCGGCTTTCCGGGTCTCTCCAGCTTAGCCTGACGCTTAATATTGGCACTTTTACAGGATTGAAGCAGACCGTAGAAGAGTACCAGGCGGGAAGAATCACCATCGAAAAGGCAAAGCTCCAACTGGAACGGGATGTCCGCAAGGCTTATTACAATATACTGCTGGCCAGGGAACAGATTGCCCTGCTTAGGGAAAGCTTTGCCAATGCGGAGCGGCAGGTTGCCATTGCGGCGGCGAATTTCCGGGGAGGGATGATACCGGAGGTAAATCTGCTTCAAGTACAGGTAGCCCGGGAAAACATGAAACCCCAGATTGACGAGGCGGAAAATGCCTATCGGATGGTCATGGCCTCCTTTGCCATGTTCCTGGGCCTTTCCTACGATGCGGTATTTGAACTTGAGCCCCTGTCCGGAAATGTTGAATTTATTGTCCTGGAAGCCCAGGATCTGATTTCCCAGGCAGCGGCAAACAAACCGGATATAGAAGAACTTAGGCGAAAACTGGCAGCCTTGAAGATTCAAAAAACAGCGCTGTTTTACAACCTCTATACTCCCAGCCTTATCCTGGGTTTTAACATGGATCCCACCTTTCAGAGGGATCCCATGAAGGACAGTTGGTTTAACAGCAATTATTGGAATCAACAATCGGGAATGTTCAGGATTACCCTGTTCTGGCGGCTTAATGCCCTGCTTCCTTTTACCAGGGAGCATCTGGATTACCAGGCCATGAACGATGCGGTTAAAACCATGGAAATAGGCTTAAGCCAGGCGGTCCAGGGAACTGAAGTGGAAGTGTACAACATTATTATGCAATTGGAGAAAACCAGAACCACCGCAGAGGCCCAGCAAATGACCGTTAGGTTGGCAGAAAGAACCCTGCGGCTTTCCGAAACAGCTTACCGTAACGGTCTTAAACAATACATCGAGGTCCAGAACGACGAACTGGCCCTGCACCGTGCCCGGCTGGGGGCGCTTCAGCAGAATTACAATTACCTGATGGGTCTGCTTGATCTTGAATACGCCGTTGGGGTGTCCTTTGGAACCCTGGGCGGGAGGAATTAATGAAAAAACATGCATTACATAATGGTACACAAAGTTTCACAGAGGAAAAAAAGGCAAAATTATTATTACTTCGTGTTCCTTCGTGTACTCCGTGGTTAGTACTTCTATTATTAGCTTTCTGTATTAGCTGCGGAAAAAAAGATGATTCTAAGGGTTCCGGCAGTGACGTGCCGGTATTTGCCGTAAATACCACCGCCGCCGTTCAGGGCCAGATCTGGGATTATATTGCCCTGTCCGGAGACATCATTGCCGGTTCTACCGTGGACGTTTTTTCGGATGTGGCCGGCAGGGTAACCCAGGTTTACACAGAAGTCGGCCGCCGGGTTAACCGGGGATCCCCCATAGCGGCGGTGGATCCTAGTAAACCCGGAATGTACTATATTCCCGCCGTTGCCGCCGCTACAATTGCGGGGACCGTAATTGCCCTGCCGGCCCAGGTGGGGGCCACCGTAAGCCCGGCAGTTCCCCTGGCCCGGATTTCCGGTACCAGCGCCCTGGAAATAAAACTCTATGTGGCGGAACGCTTTATCTCCAAGGTGGCAATGAACCTGCCCTGCGAAATAATCCTGGACGCCTGGCCCGGTGAGGTTTTCCGGGGTACCGTCACGGAAGTTAGCCCCGTGGTCGATCCCGCTTCCCGGACTATGGAAGTAAAGGTTAATGTGGCAAACCAGGAGGATAAACTAAAAGAAGGAATGTTTGCCAAAGTTAAGCTGATTACCGAACAAAAAGAAAACATCGTTAAAATTCCTGCATCCGCCATGATCCAGCGTTTTGGCGAAAACTATATATATGTAGTAGATAATACACCTGTTCAGGACGAGGAAACCGGACAGAACCGGTATACAGTAAAAAAGCGCATAGTCCAGCCGGGAATCTTAATTGACGGGGTACTGGAAATAATGAACGGTCTGAGGCCCGGCGAAGAGTTTATCGTCAAGGGCCAGACCCTGCTTAATGACGGCGCCCTGGTAAATATTATCGAAAAAATTGCCCCCCTAAGCGAAGGACGCTAGGAGGCGGATATGCTTGCAAAAACAATTGTCAACAGACCCACCACGATATTAATTTTCTTTTTACTGCTCATCGGCCTGGGTGTATTTGCATTGATTAATCTCCACATTGACCTGTACCCGGAGATCAATCCCCCTTACCTTGTGGTTATAACCCGGTATCCCGGAGCAAGCCCCGAAGAGGTGGAACGTACCATAATCCGTCCCATGGAGGCGGCCCTGTCTACCATTTCCAGCTTAGAGAAGGTAACTTCCACTTCTTCCAAAGGCTCAGGGATGGTGGTTATGCAGTTTACCTATGGCACCGATTTGTCCGAGGCATCCAATTCGGTCCGGGATTCTTTGGAACGGATCAGGGGCTACCGGCCCGTTGGAGCGGATTCTCCGATGATCTTTAAGTTTGATCCTTCCATGATACCGATCATGGGCCTTACCGTAAGGGGGAACCGTTCCCAGGAAGAGATCCGGGAAATTGCCGAAAATACCATTATTCCCCGGATAGAACAAACTCCCGGAGTGGCCACCGCCAACCTGAGCGGCGGCCGGGAAAAAATCATCAAGGTAGAAATACCCCAAAGCCGCCTGGAAGCCTACGGCCTGACGGTAACCCAAATTCAACAAATGCTGGCGGCCAACAATACCCAGGTTGCGGCGGGAACAATCACCGAAGAAGGTATGTCCTACATCCTTACTACAATGGGGGAGTACAGATCCCTGGAAGAGATCCGCAGTACGGTTATTTCCTATCAAGGCGGAGGCCTGGTAAACGGCA